>DATMDI010000472.1:0-2369 GCA_035557875.1 Vicinamibacterales bacterium | reverse complement strand
CGAGGACGAGGGGCGAGGGACGAAGGGTGGAGGACACGCCAAACGCCGGGAGCGCCGTCGCGCGCTTTGCCTGGGCGGTGCTCGCGTACAACCTCGCGGTGATCCTCTGGGGCGCTTATGTGCGCGCGTCGGGATCGGGCGCGGGATGCGGCAGCCACTGGCCGCTGTGCAACGGGGTCGTCATTCAGCCGTCGCCATCGGCGGCGACGCTCGTCGAGTACTCGCACCGGCTGACGAGCGGCCTCGCGCTGCTCAGCGTCGTGACGCTGGCCGGCTGGACGTGGCGCGCGACGAAGCCCGGCGATCCCGCACGCCTGGGTGCCGCCGCCAGCGTGTTCTTCATGCTCACCGAGGCCGCGCTCGGCGCGGGCCTCGTGCTCTTCCGGCTGGTCGCCGACAACGCGACCATGGCGCGTGCGCTGTTCATGGGGGCGCACCTGCTCAACACGTTCATCCTGCTGAAGGCGCTGGCGCTGACGGCGTGGTGGTTGTCCGGAGGCACGAGGACCAGCCTCTCGATCCGTCCACGGACCGCGGCGGTCTGCATCACCCTGGGTCTCGGAGTGCTGCTGACGGGCGCCAGCGGCGCGGTCGCCGCGCTCGGCGACACGTTGTACCCATCGGGTTCGCTGGCCGAGGGCCTGCGCGCCGACCTGACGGCCACGTCTCACTTCCTGATCCGCCTGCGCGTGTGGCATCCGGCAGTCGCCGTCACCGTCGGCGTGCTGCTGCTGCTGGCCGGAACGCGGCTGCCCGAAGCGGATGACGAGCTCGGCCTGCGCATCGGGCGCGCGCTCGTGCTCGCCGTTGGTGCGCAACTGCTGGCGGGGCTCGCCAACGTCCTGCTGCTCGCGCCGGTCGGGATGCAGATGGTGCACCTGCTGCTGGCGGACCTCGTGTGGATTGCGTTCGTCCTGCTGAGCGCGCGGTGCCTGCGCGTCGAGCCGACACGATGAGCGAACACGCCCTTCGGATGACACTGCTCGCGGCGCTCAGCGCGCTCGGGCTCTACTTCGCCGCCGTGTTCGTCGCCGGCCTGCGCGAGGTCGGGGCGAAGGACGGGCGTGTGCGGCCGACGCTCAAGGAGCTGGCAACAGGCTTCGTCACCGTGTTCTTCGATACGCTCGGCATCGGATCGTTCGCCACGACGACCGCGATCTTCAGGGCGTGGCGCCTGGTGCCCGACGAGCTGATTCCGGGCACGCTCAACGCGGGCCACACGATCGAGTCGGTGCTCTCCGCGTTCGTGTTCATAGAAGTCGTGCCTGTCGCCGCGGGCACGCTGATTCCAATGGTGGCCGCTTCGGCCGTCGGCGCATGGCTCGGATCGGGCGTGGTCGCCGGGCTGCCGAGGGATCGCATCCGCCTCGGCATGGGAGCCGCGCTCATCGTCGCGGCCTCGATGATGCTGATGACCGCGCTCGGGCTCTTCCCTGCAGGCGCCGACGCGCTCGGGCTCGACTGGCCGCTGCTGGGGGTCGCGGTGGCCGGCAACCTCGTCCTGGGCGCGCTGATGACGCTCGGCATCGGCCTCTACGCGCCGTGCATGATCCTGGTCAGCCTGCTCGGCCTGAGCCCGAAGGCCGCGTTTCCCATCATGATGGGGTCGTGCGCGGGGCTGATGCCGATGGCCGCCGCGCGGTTCGTGAAGACCGGGCGCTACCATCCGTCGGCATCGGTCGGGCTGACCCTCGGCGGGATTCCGGCGCTCTTCATCGCGGCCTACCTGGTGAAGTCCCTCCCTCTCGGCGCCGTCCGGTGGCTCGTGATCGTCGTCGTGGTCTACACGGCAATCACGCTCATCCGCGCCGGATATCGAGAGCTGGCCGCCCGGACGGGACGGCCGATCGTCGGTGCTGAAGTGCCGTAGTGCTGAGGTGCTGAAGTCCAGTGCTGACGTGCTGAGGTGCTGACGTGCCGAAGTCCAGTGCCGCGGACCCGACATCGTCAGTTCCCGAAGGACCCGACATCGTCAGTTCAAGTGGACCCGATATACTTCTCTCCGCATGGGACAGCGACTGGTTCTGAAGTTCGGCGGCACGTCCGTGGGCAGCGCGTCAGCGATGGGCCAGGCGGCCGACATCGTGCGCACGCTGCAGGGTGAGGGCCATCAGGTGGCCGTCGTCACCTCCGCGATGAGCGGCGTCACCGACGCGCTGTTGAGCGGCGCCTCGATGGCCGTCTCGGGAAAGGGCGGCGGGCTCGCCTCGGTCAGCGATGCCCTGAAGGCGAAACACGAGAAGGCGGCCGAGGAACTGGGCCTCTCGGGGACCGAACGCGCGGCCGTGATGGAGCCGATCCACGCGAGGCTGTCCGAGTTTGCTCTGCTCGGCGACGCGCTGGCCGTGCTGGGCGAAGCGTCGCCACGC
>DATMDI010000471.1:0-5201 GCA_035557875.1 Vicinamibacterales bacterium | reverse complement strand
ACGCCGTCGTGGCAGAACGTGCAGGCGTACGGACACCCGCGAGACGTCTGCACCATCGGCGTCAGACGATCGTCGAAGAACTCGTCCAGCAGCCCCATGGTGTACGGGGACGGCAGCGTCGCGTCCAGATCGAGGATCCGCGCCACCGTCTCGCCGCGCACGAACCGGCCCTCGGCGACGTAGTGAACGCCTGCCACCGGCGTGCCCCGGCTGCGCAGGCGGGCGCCATCGAATCCGGCGTCGCTCAGCGCCTGGAACAGGTTGACGAACGCGACCTCCCCTTCCCCGTCGACGAAGAAATCGATCTCCGGGTGCGCCTCGAGGTAATGCTGCTGCTCGACGGCATCGACTGGATAGTTCGGTCCCCCCATCACGACGATGGTTCGCGGCGCGGCACGTTTGATTTCCCTGGCGAACGCGCACGACAGCCGCTCGTTCCACATATAGTTGGTAAAGCAGGCCACGGCAGGCGTGTGGCGGCCCAGGAAGCGGGAGAGTGCGGCGGGGTACTTGAAAAGGTGCGGGGCGATCTCCGCCCGGAGCTGACGGCTCGCGTAGGCGGCGATGTACCCGACAGCAAGCGGATTGTTGTTCGCGTCCACGGCCACGGCCGTGTGCGTCAGATCGGCGAAGGTGACGATCGTAGACAAAGCGGCCGTGCCTCCCGGTACGCCTGCCTATTTTCTATTAGAAATCGTCGATCGAAGCAAATTTATCTAAGATATATCCCGCGGAGGAAGCAGGGGATGACGATTTATCTCGATTCGCACCTCGATGAGCGTGCCAGGCGCGAGCGGCTCTACGGCGGCGACATCTTCGTCTACTCGCCGCGGCCCACCACCCGGGCGCTGACCGACTTTGCGCGCCAGCTGATCGAGGAAGCGTTCGCGCCGCTGGCGCCGGAGCAGGCGCAGTTCGACCTGCCCGTCGAGCGGTTCGCCGAGATCATGGCGCCGTTGAAGCCGCGCTTCATCCACCACCCGCAGACACTGGTCCGGCTGCGCGCGGTGCTGGCCGACCTGACCGGCGACCTCGACGGCACCTACTTCGACGTGCCGCGCATGCGCGTCGCCACCAGCAACGACTACCTGAACGCTGGCGTGGCCTTCGTGCTGCACCCGCACCGCGACATCTGGTGGGGCTCCCCCGCCTGCCAGTTGAACTGGTGGCTGCCGGTGTTTCCGTTCGAGTCGGAGAGCTCGTTTGCGTTCTACCAGCGGTACTGGTCCGAGCCGGTGCCCAACACCTCGAGCGACTACAACCACTACGAGTGGAACAAGGTGGGCCGCGCCAACGCCGCCAAGGAACTGAAAGCCGACACCCGGAAGCAGCCCAAGGCCACGGCGCCCTTGCACCTCCAACCCGACGTTCGCGTGGTGTGCCCGCCCGGCGGCCTGATCCTGTTCTCGGGCGCGCAGCTGCACGGCACCGTGCCCAACACGTCGGGGCGATCGCGCTTCAGCATCGATTTCCGCACCGCGCATCTGGACGAACTGCGGAGCGTCGGCGGAGCGCCGGTGCTCGATCGCGCCTGTACCGGCACGACGCTGTTCGAGCTGCGGCGCGCCAGCGACCTCTCTGCGGTGCCGATGGAGATCGTCAAGCTGCACGATCCGAACCCGCCAGAGGACCTGGAGGGGGTGGTCTACAAGCCTCCAGCGGGGGCGATGTAAGAAAGGCACGACGGGCGGTAACCGGCGGACCGCGCAAACAAGCTCTTGCGCGGCGGATTAGCTTGAACGATACTCTGCCGCGTTTCGCACAATGTCACCAATCGGACATTCGCATTGATCTTGCGCGCTGCAGCGATAGTGCTCGGCGTCTGCGCGTTCGGCTTCACCCTGCTGACGACGAAGGGGCTGACGAACGACCACTACATGTACCTCGGGTGGGCGCAGCAGGTACAGCTCGGCGACGTGCCCGGCCGTGACTTCGTCGACCCGGGAATGCCCCTGCAGTACATGCTCTCAGCTGCGGCCCTGTCGCTCATGCCGGGGCCGGCCGCCGAGGTGCTCGTCACGACGGCGCTCCTGGGCCTCGCCGCAGGCTTCACGTGCTTCGGCGTCTCGCGGCTCACCGGCTCCCTGACTGCCGGTGTGCTCGCCGCCACGTTCCAGACGTCGCTCGATCCGCGGCTCTATTCCTATCCCAAGGTGCTGGTGCCGGCGGTCGCCCTGGTTCTGGCGCTGGCGTATGCGCGTCGCCCGGGGCGCCGGACCCTCGCGGCCATGGCGCTCTGGACGGCCACGGCATTCCTTCTCCGGCCCGACCTCGGCATGTTCACGGGCGTCATGGTGGCGATAGTCGTCGCCGCCACCGCCACGCGGATGTCCACGGCGGCCGTAAACACCGGCATGCTCGCGGCCTTCACGGCGGCTGCGCTGGTGCCGTACGTGCTCTATGTCGCCTGGGCTGAAGGCGTGGCCTGGAAAGTGGCCGCCGCCTTCGAATTCTTAAAGGGCGAAAGCCACCAATTTGGTTTCTACCAGCCGCCGCTTCGGCTGGGCGCGCTTCTTCCAGCGATCGGCGTTCCCGCGGAGCCGATCGACGGCGCGGCATTCCTCTACTACCTGAGCTACGCGTTGATCGCCGCGACGATCGTCCTGCTGGCGCTGCGCTGGCGGAGGATCCACGCGCACCATCGCCCGGTGCTCCTCGGTCTGGTCGCGCTGGCCGCGATGTTCGGCGTCGTCATCATTCGACACCCGATCACGGCTCGCATTCCCGATGCTGCCGCGGTGATCGCCATCCTCGGTTCGTGGTGCACCGTCGAGACGATACGCGCCGTCTCGGGCCTTGCCGGAGGCGCCGGCATGGCGGCGCGAACGGCGGCATGGGGAACCGTCACGATGCTCCTCACCTTGACCGCCGTCAGTGTCGACGCCCTGGGGCACGTGCGGGAGGAGATTCGCGAGTCACAGATCACCGAAGGACTCGGCAGCGTACGAGCACGGGCGCTGTCGGTGATCCACGACGGCGAGACGTGGCCATGGGCACCTTACTGGCCGGCCGGAGATATCCCGGAGGTGGTCACGTACATCCGCGAGTGCACGCGTCCGCAGGACCGGCTGCTCATGACGTGGCCCGCGCCGGAGTTCTTCTTCTTCGCGCAGCGTGGCTTCAGTGCGGGTCACGTCATGCTCCAGCCCGGGACGTTCACGGGACCGGAGCATCAGCGGCTGATGGTCAGTCGGCTCGAGCGCGACAGGCCGCCCATCGCCCTGATCAACGAGACCGGGCGGCCCGCGTTCGCTGCCTCGTTTCCGGCGGTGGATGCCTATGTGTCGCGCCGCTATCTGCCGGTGCAACGCTTCTCGCTGCGCGACGGCTCGGAGGTCGTCCTCGCGGTCAGGAGCGACTGGCATCCCACCGGATCGTACGGCCGCGACCGTTTGCCGTGCGAGGCAGCACCAGCAACCGTCGCCGTCGGTCGCCCGTAACCGCGGCCTCCGACCCGCCGTATCGCGGCCAACGGCCGTGGCTCATTTCGCGAACTCGGCGCAGGCCGAGACGTCGGAGCCCCAGAATTCGATGCACTTGGCGCGGTCCATCGGCCCCTTCCCCACCACCTTGGCGAACAGGAAGTCGGCAAGCTGCTCGATCTCCCGGTTCTGGAGCGTGGCCGGCGGGTCGGGCAGCGTCGCGTTCATGCGCTGCAGGTCGGCCTGCTTCAGGTTGTAGCACCGGCCGTCGGTGTAGGCGAACTTGTCGAAGGCGGGCATCATCTTGCCGGGCACGCCGCACTTGATCGCCACGATCAGCTTCGCGCGATCGAGCTTCGTGGTTCGCAGGTTGGCGCCGTCGGGCATCTGCGAGTCCATCTTCTTTCCGTCCGCCGCCCACCCGTGGCACGACTGGCAGTCCGCCTTCTGGCGGTAGATGCGCAGACCTGCGGCAATGTCTTCGGGCGCAGGCGCGGCATCCTGTGCCGCGACCGGCGACGATCCCCACGCGGCGGCGGCCACCGCACCCAGGAAGGCCAACGTGACGAAGCGCGGTATGGACATGCTCCGATTCTAGCGGAGCCCGTATACTCGCGCCTCGATGCTCGAACGGCTCTTCGCGCTTGACTCGAACCGGACCACTCCCGCCCGCGAGCTCCAGGCGGGGCTGACGACCTTCGCCGCCATGGCCTACATCCTAGCGGTCAACCCGAGCATCCTCGCCGATGCCGGCATGGATCGGGCCGCGCTCGTCACGGTGACGGCGCTCAGCGCCGCGGCGGCGACGGCGTTGATGGCGGCCCTCACCAACTATCCGCTGGCGCTGGCGCCCGGCATGGGCATCAACTCGTTCTTCACCTACACCATCTGCCTCGGCGCCGGCGTGCCGTGGCAGCAGGCGCTCGGGATGGTGTTCGTCAACGGCTGCATTTTCCTGGCGCTCTCGCTCAGCGGCGTCCGCGAGCGCATCATCGGTGCCATCCCCTACTCGCTGAAGCTGGCCATCACCTGCGGCATCGGCCTGTTCATCGCCTTCGTCGGGCTGCGCAACGGCGGCATCGTCGTGGACAGCGAGGCGACCTTCGTCACCCACGGCGATTTCACGTCGGGCGGCACCGCCCTGTGCCTGGCCGGGCTGGCGCTGACCATCGTCCTGGTGGCCCGCCGCGTGCCTGCCGCGATCGTGCTGGGTATGGCGATCACCACCGCCATCGGCCTCGTCGTCCCGAACGGCACCGGCGGAACCGTCACCGCGTGGCCGGCGGCGCTGATGTCGGCTCCGGCGTCCCCCGCGCCGGTGCTGCTGCAGCTCGATCTCAGCTTCATGACCAGCGGCCCGGCGTTCTTCAAGGCGCTGCCGCTCGTCCTGACGCTGCTTCTCGTGGACATGTTCGACAACATCGGCACGCTCATCGGCGTGGCCAAGCGCGCCGGGCTGCTCGAGGCCGACGGCACGCTGCCGCGGGCGGGGCGCGTGCTCTTTGCCGATTCCGTGGCCGCGATCCTCAGCGCGCTCCTCGGCACATCCACCGTCGTGAGCTACATCGAATCGGCGTCGGGCGTGGAGGCTGGGGGACGCACGGGGCTCACGACGCTGACGACCGCGGCGTGCTTCCTGCTGGCGCTGTTCCTCACGCCGCTCTTCCTCTCGGTGCCGGCCGCGGCCACCGCGCCGGCGCTGGTGGTGGTCGGCATCTTCATGATGCAGTCGGCCACCGAGATCGATCTGTCCGACTTCGCGACGGCGGCACCATCAGT
>DATMDI010000470.1:0-14648 GCA_035557875.1 Vicinamibacterales bacterium | reverse complement strand
CGCGAGCCGCCTCGGCCACGCTGGCCATGTCGAAGGCGGCGCGATCGAGCGCCAGCTTGCCGGCCTCGATCTTCGAGAAGTCCAGGATCTGGTTGATCACCTGCAGCAGTGCCTCGCCCGACGCGCGGATGATGCGGAGCTGCTCGGCCTGCTCGGCCGTCAGCGGGCTGTCCATTAGCACTTCGGCGGTGCCGAGGATGCCGTTCATCGGCGTCCGGATCTCGTGGCTCATCGTGGCCAGGAACTCGCTCTTGGTCCGGGCGGCATCCTGCGCGCGGTCGCGCTCGGCGGCGAGCTCGCGCGACTGGCGCCGCAGGGACGCCGACGCCTTTTCGAGCTGCAGGATGTACTTGGCCAGAGACTCCTGCTGCCGCCGCTCCTCGGTCGTATCCCGCACGACCGCGCTCAGCAGCCGCTCGCCGTGGATCGTCATCACCGTCACGCTGACCTCCACGGGGAACGTGGAGCCGTCCTGGCGCCGCCCCTCCGTCGTCACCCGGGCTCGAGTCGCCGACAACACCTCGGCCGCCGCCGCCGGCAGCAGCTGTGCGATGCCCATGCCGCGCACCCGGTCCGCCTCGTATCCGAATCCAGCGGCGCCGGTATGGTTGACCGAGTCGATCATCCCGGCGGGCGTCAGCGTGAAGACGCCGTCGGACATCGTCTCGAGCACCGCGCGGTAGCGGGCTTCGCTCGACTTGAGCGAACGGGCAGCGGTGGCGAGGCGCGCATCCACGAGGGTCGCGACGAGCGTGAGGCCGACAACGATCAGGGAGCCCAAGGTGACGAACAACGCCAGCAGCGATCCGTCCAACGCCGGAACGGCGGGCCCCGCGCCGGGCGGGGGCAGGAATACCGCCGCGGCCATTGCGGTGTGATGCATGCACGTGACGGCCAGGCCCATCAGGACCGCCGCGAGACCGTGCACCAGACGCGGGCTCCCGACCACCCGGCGAAGCTGCGGGCGCGTCTCGAGCGCCACCGCGGCCAGTACGTAGCAGACCAGCAGCGAAAGGAAGAACGTGACCGGCCGGTACATCAGCCCGACGCTGGCGTGCACGGCTTCCATGCCGGTGAAGTGCATGGTGCCGATGCCGAGCACCATCGGAACCGCCGCGATCGGCCGCCGCCACGGCGATTCGGATGGACGGCTCAAGACCCGGATCGCCGCGCCACTGCCAAGGACGGCCGGCACGAGCGAGGTCGCCGTCAGCAACGGATCGTACGACACCGCGACCGGCAGGCGGAACGCCAGCATCGCGGTGAAGTGCATCGCCCAGATGCCGAGCCCCATGACCCCGGCGCCCAGCGCCAGCCACGTGGTCGCCGCGCGCCGATTGGGACTGGCGGCGATGCGGTCGACGACTGCGAGGGCGGCGAACGCCGCCACCATGGCCATGCCGGCCGACACGGCCACCAGGCCGGGATCGTGGTGCGAGTGAAGGCCGGCGGTGTGGGTGCCTGCCGGCAGGAAGCGCCAGAAACTCATCCAGTGTTGTCCGGTTCGGATCAACACCTCCAATCGGCTGACGCGTGCCGGCGGTTCAGCCCCTTTCGCGGGACTGCACGGACTGGGACGGATTCGCGACGCTCTTGGCTATTTGCCGCCGGTGCGAGCCGTGGACGGCGGCACCACGCCTTTGAGGCGCAGATACACCACCACGTTGCCGTAGTGCTCGTTGTTGTGGGTGGTATTGAAGGTCAGCACGAGCCCGCGGGTCGTCGGTTTGCCGCCGCCCCGCCCCTGCACGGTGACCGCCTGGCCCACGTTGGCATCGGTGGTCCCGTCGTAGGCGGCGTCGCAATACGCGAGCGCCTCGTTCAGGGCCTTCACGAGCGCTTCCTTCTCGGCCGTCTTCTCGAAATCGGTGGCCGACGGCATCTTCTCGCCGCGCGCCTGCGAGCAGAAGTAGAAGTTGGCGTTGACGACGTGGCCGATCAGCTGGCCGAAGCTCCGGACCTGGGGTGTCGGCTTGAAGGCGTAGTCGGCGGCCGGCATCGCGGCGGCAGCCTCGGCCAAATTGCGCCGGATGACGCCGTGCATGGCCCTCACCGAGGCCGCCATGGAGGGGGACAACAGCTGGTCAGCGCCGCCGTCCGACGTTTGAGCGGCACCGGGGGCGGCGGCGCACGCGACGAGAGCGGCGATGGTGAGGGCACGGCGCATGATGGTCTCCTTGGGGTGAGAGGGCGCCCGCAGTCTACCGCGGCGCCCCTGACGTAACTGTCTGCAGCACCGGGCGGCTGCCCTCTCGTATAATCGCCCCGGCGACGCCGCTCCCCGGTGTCTGCGCCAATTCGAAGTTCGCAGGACGGAGGGTCCCGCAATGAAGAAGCTGACGCTAGTCGTCATGACAGCGTGTGTGGCCATGGCCTCGTCGGCCTACGCCCAGACCGATCAGGAAATCATCGACCGCGCAGTGCTGGCGGCTCCCGCCAACGCCCGCGCCGACGCCACCGTCGTCAAATGGGGGGCCGACGGCAAGCGCGTCGTCGTCCGCCAGGGCAAGAATGGGCTGGCCTGCTGGGATCAGTCGACCTGGCCTCACTCGCGAACCCCCGTGAACGTCCACTGCACCGCCGAGGCGGGGCTGGCGCGTGTCGATCAGAACCGTGAGTTCTACGGGAAGGCGTCCAGTCGTGAGGAGGCCGAAAAGGCCATCCAGGCGGCCGAGAAGGCCGGCACACGCGTGCCGCCGGTGTACGGCGCCGGTTTCTACGGGCTGGCCGGTGCGGATCCGGCGACGGCACGCGGTCACGTGACGATTGCCGTTCCCTTCGCAACCACCGAGACGTTGAAGCTCCCGAGCAAGCCCACGGCGAGCGGCGCGTGGATCATGGACGCGGGTACGTCGGCCGCGCACATCATGGTGCCGGGGCACTGACACAAGGGCCGCCGCTACGCGGCGGTGAGGCGGGTAAACCAGGTGGGGCGGGTGGGTCACAACACTCGCCCCTTTTTTTCGTCCGCCCGTGTCGAGTTCCTTCTTCGACGAGATCCGCGTGCGCCAGCCCGACGCGTACGCTCGCTCCCGCTGATCACGGGCCCGTGCGGTTGCCGTTCTGATCAGCAGACTCCCTGACATTACGTCAGACGGGCACGCCCGCGGCACGCGGTTTGAACACGACGGACCATGCCCGTGGTCGTGGTGATCGGCGGCGGGGGTGGCAGCACTGGCGGCGACGTGCGCGAGCAGCGGCTTCGACGTGTGTTCGACGGCTACGATCGCGTCCTCGTCCGTCTTGCTCGCTCCCTCGCCCTACATTCCTCACGGTCGATCGTCACGGGTGTCGAGTGGCGGTCATGGCACGTCCGTGTCCGGATCCGGTCACACCACGACCTCCTTCGAGGTCACCGATCGCGGCGCCCTCAATCGGCTGACGATGGGCTCTCGGATGAGGCCTCTGTGCCGCGCGCGCTCGCACGCAACGTAGGCATGCCGGGTCCGGCCTTCCGCCATCACGGGCGCGACAAACCTTCGATCGGCGCTGATCGTCATATGAGTCATTCGACAGCGCGCATAACGCCGAGCTCGACGCACGAGGCACATGAGCCGGCACCGGGAACCCGCGTGGCAGAATCGGAATCGGGCCCATGATCGCCACTCCCCTCGGCCTCTGGCGACTCGTGCGTCCGCACCGCGGGCTGCTGGCGATCGCGTTCGCCGCGATGATCGTCGAGAGCGCCGCCAGCGTCTGGGAGCCGTGGCCTCTCAAACTCATTGTCGATAACGTCCTCGGCGGCGCGCCGCTCTCGCCCGCCGCCGCCCGCTGGGCGATCTTCGGTACGCACCCGCTCGGCGTGCTCAACGCGGCGGTGCTCGCCGTGCTGGCGCTCGCGGCCGTCGGTGCCGCCGGCGCCTATACGCAGAAGTACCTCGCCACCGCCGTGGGCCAACGCGTGATGCACAGCCTGCGCGCGACGCTGTATCACCACCTGCACCAGCAGCCGCTGGGGTTCTTCGAGCGCCAGCGCACCGGCGATCTGATGATGCGCCTGACCAGCGACGTGGACGTGGCGCAGGAGTTCTTCTCGACCTCGCTCCTCGGCGCCACGATGGACGTGCTGACGCTGGCGGGAATGATCGCCATCATGCTGTACCTCGACTGGCGCTTCACGCTGCTGGCGCTCGCGGTGGCGCCGCTGCTCTTCCTCGTCGTCTACCGCCGCACGCAGGACATCAAACAGGCGGCGCGGGACGTGAAGCGGAAAGAGAGCGCCATTGCCTCCCTCCTGCAGGAGTCGCTGTCGGCCATCCGCACGGTGAAGGCCTTTGCCCGCGAACCGCACGAGGAGGCCCGCCTCGCCTACGAGAGCGACGCCGCGATGCGGGCTGCCCTGCGCGCCCGCAGCCTCAAGGCCGCCTTGCCTCCGATCGTCGATCTGCTCGTCGCCGCGGGCACCTGCGTCGTGATGCTGGCGGGCGTCCGGCTGGTACTCGCCGGCCGGATCACCTCTGGCACGTTGATCGTCTTCGTCCTCTACCTCGGCAAGCTCTATAAGCCGATGAAGAACCTGGCACGGACGACGGACACGATGTCCAGATCGGCGGTGGCGTTCGAGCGCATTCGCGAACTGCTCGACCTTCGTGCCCCGGTCGCGGAGGCTGGCGTCCGGACCGCACCGCCGCTCCGGGGCCGCATCGAGCTGCGCGGCGTCCGGTTCGGCTACCGGCCGCACCTGCCGGTCCTGAACGGCATCGATCTCACCGTGGACGCCGGACAGCGGGTCGCGCTCGTCGGGACCACCGGCGCCGGCAAGTCCACGTTGCTGTCGCTGCTGCTGCGCTTCTACGAACCGTCGACCGGCACGATCGCCATCGACGGGCACGACATCCGCCGCTTCACGGCGGCATCGCTGCGCGACCAGATCAGCGTCGTACCGCAGGAGCCGATGCTTTTCCACGCACCCGTGTGGGAGAACATCGCGTACGGCCGGCCGGGGGCGTCGCGCGACGAGATCGTCCGCGCCGCGCGCCTCGCCAACGCCCACGAGTTCATCAGCCGTCTGCCGCGCGGCTACGACACGCTGGTCGGCGAGCGCGGCGAGACGCTGTCGGGCGGCGAGCGCCAGCGCCTCGCGATCGCGCGCGCCGCGATCCGCCAGTCGCCGATTCTGCTGCTCGACGAGCCGTCGGCGGCGCTCGACCCGGAGTCGGAGGCGCTGGTCTTCGATGCGCTGTCGCGGCTGATGGCGCAGTGCACGTCGATCACCATCGCACACCGGCTCGCCACCGTGGTCCGGGCAGAGGTGGTGTTCGTGCTCGAGGACGGCGTGATCGTCGCCCGCGGCACGCACGAGAGGCTCCTGGTGACGAGCGCCGCCTACGCACGCCTCCTGGCGTTGCCGGAGGTCGCGGGCGACACCGCCGGCCTGCGCAAAGTGATGGCCGTATGACGCGCGTCCACCGTGCCGCGGCCACGGTGGCTCTGTGCGGCGTCCTGGTGATCGGACACGGGCGCGAGGCGCACGGTCAGGGCGCGGCGGCCGCCGACGCCGCGGCGGCGAGTCAGACCGACGGCAATCCGCGGCCATCGGGCCTGCGGCTGTCCGACCGCGGCCGCCCGACGCTGGAATTGCCGTTCGGCGAGATTCAGTTTCGGGGCCGGGTCGCTGGCACCGTGCAATCACCGGCACACGATCGCGGGTCCACGATTCCGGATCCGGGCTGGCAGAGCCGCCGGCTCCAGGTGGAGGGCACGCTCTTCAAGCGGCTCGAGTTCGAGGTGTCACGGGAGTTCGGCGACGCCGAGGAACCGGAGCGCGACACCTTTGCCAACGTCCGTCTCAGCCGGGCTTTCGAGCTTCGCGGAGGGCAGTTCAAGGTGCCGTTCGGGCGCGACGCCCTCACTGGCGGCGCCAACCTCGATTTCGTCTACCGCTCGCTGATTGGCCGGCACCTCGCGCCCGGTCGCGATCTTGGCGTGATGGCGCACGGCCGCGTGGCCGGGCGGCGGGTTCTCTACCAGGCCGGCTACTTCCTCCACGACGGCGACAACGCCCGCAGCGACGAGACGCATGGTGGCGACGATGCCGTGGCGGGCCGGGTCGTGGTCACCCCGCTGGCGGGCCGCGACGGCGCGCTCGCGGGGCTTCAGGTGGGTGCCGCCGCCGTCACCAGCAGTCTCGAGGACGCGCTCGGCCTGCGCGGCCGCACGGTGTTCGGCGAAGGAGTGTTCTTCGACCGCGTGTTCGTCAACGGACGGCGGCTGCGCCGCGGTGTGGAGGCGGCATGGACGATGGGGCCGGTGTCGCTGTCCGCGGAGCACATGCACGTGTCGGATGAACGCACCGGTATGGGGACGTCCGGCACCGCGCTTCCCACCGTGACGGCGCAGGGCTGGTACCTCGCCGGCACATGGGTGGTCACGGGCGAGCGCAAGGACGGGCGAGTCGATCCCGAACACGGCCTGTTCGGCGATGGTCTCGGCGCGCTCGAGCTGACGGCACGGATCGAGCGCCTGACGTTCGGGACGGAATCCGATCGGCTGGTGCCGGCGCCGCCGGCTCTCGGCGTGGTCCCCGTCGCCAACGCCGATCGCGTGGTGACCTTCGGGCTCTCGTGGTACCTGACCCGCCATCTCAAGATCGCCGGCAACGCGGTCTTCGAATCCGTGCTCGATCGCGAACGCAGCCCGGCGCCGCAGGACGGCGACTTCCCGACTGCCGTGGTGCAGTTCCAATTCGCCCTCTGACCGATGACAGGCTGGCTTCCCCATCGGGCCTGGTTGGCACAGACAGTGGTGTGCGCCCTGCTGCTCGTGGCCGCTCGCGCGACCGCGGCGCAAAGCCAGGACGAGCTTTTCGACGACGGGCGCCTGCACGACCTGTTCCTGACGGTCAGCTCGCGCGACTGGGAGGCGCTCCGGGCCAACGCCGACGATGACACCTATTACACCGCCGATCTGCGGTGGAACGGCCTGACGCTGCGCAACGTCGGCATTCGCTCGCGCGGCACCGGCAGCCGCAACGGCGTGAAGCCGGGGCTGCGGGTGGATATGAACCGCTACATCGATCAGACGTTTCTCGGGCTGCGTGCGCTCGTGCTCGACAACAGCTACACCGATCCGTCGGCCTTGCGGGAACTGCTCGCGATGAAGACGTTCGCGCGCGCCGGGCTACCGGCGCCGCGCGAGGCCTACGCGCGCCTGTTCGTGAACAACGAGTACGCCGGCCTCTACGCGATCGTCGAGCCGATCGATCGCACGTTCGTCACACGGGTGTTCGGCGCCGCCGAGGGCAATATCGAGGCCGGCGGCTATCTCTACGAGTACACCTGGATCCGCGAGTACGGGTTCGATTACCTCGGGCCGTCACTCGAGACCTATGCCGAGATCTTCGCGCCACGGACGCGCGAGACCGACGCGGTGTCGCGGCTGTACCAACCGCTCGAAATGCTCGCCCGCGCGATCAATGACACTCCGCCCGACCAGTTCGAAACCACTGTGGGCGCGCTGCTCGACCTGCCCGCGATCGTGAAGTTCCTGGCCGTGCAGCGGGTGAGCGGCGAGATCGACGGCTTCATCGGCAACTGGGGCATGAACAATTTCTACCTGTATCGCTTTCGCGATGGGAGCCCGGCCCGGTTGCTGCCATGGGATGCCGACCACTCCTTCTGGGCGCTCGACGAGCCGGTCGACCATCGCCTCGACACCAACGTGCTGGTGCGCCGCGTGATGGAGATCCCGGCGCTCCGCCGGCTCTATCTCGAGACGCTGGTATCCACGGCGCGGGCCATCACCGAAGCCGCAGCGGGCGACGGCCCGGGATGGCTCGAACGCGAAGCCGAGCGGCTCGCCGCCCTCATCGCGCCCGCGGTCGCGGCTGATCCGGTCTCGCCGTTCCCGTTTGCCGAGTTCGAGGGCAACGTGCTCGGTTTGCGCGGCCTGCTCCGCACCCGTCCCGCATATATCGAGTGCGCGGCCAGAGCCCTGCTCGACGTCGACGCGCCGCAGTCGTGCCCGCTCCCTTCGCCGGTCGAAATCCCGGCCGCAAGCCCGCTCACCGCTAATACCGGAGAGGTAGAGCGCGCGATGTCGGGGCCGCCCTCGGAGTCGCCCTCCGAACCGCCCTCCGACCGATAGAGCGTGGCTTTGACAGTTCTTAGAGCGCCCCGCAGGGCTACAATGATTTGTTCGCCCGGCCGCTGCGGCCGCGCTCGTGCCTCGTGACGTCCTCATGATGAATCCCGTTTCAGTGCGCCTCGACGGCAGCGTGGCCGTCGTCCTCATCGACAATCCACCGGTCAACGCGCTCAGCCCCGAGACCATCGACGGGATCGCCGCCGCGCTGGCCCAAGCCGCGGCCGACCCCGCCGCCAGGGCCATCGTCGTCGCCGCGGCCGGCCGCACCTTCATCGCCGGCGCCGACATCAAGGGGCTCGAGAACGTGGTGTGGGGCGGAGACTCGGGCGCGCCCGAGATGCACGACCTGCTGCAGCGCATCGAGCAGTGCCCGAAACCGGTGGTGATGGCGATCCACGGCACCGCGCTCGGCGGCGGGCTGGAAGTGGCCATGGCCGGCCACTACCGCGTCGCGGTCGCCAGCGCACAGCTCGGCCTCCCGGAAGTGAACCTCGGCATCATTCCCGGCGCCGAGGGGACGCAGCGCCTGCCACGGATCGTTGGCGTGGACACCGCGCTCACGATGGTCGTGTCGGGCCGTCCCGTGAAGGCAGCGGAAGCGCTGCAGTCCGGACTCCTCGACCGTATCGTGGACGACCTCGTGCCCGGCGCCGTCGCCTTCGCCGCCGAGGTCGCCGCCAAGGGCGGCCCGCACCCCAGGACCAGCGAGCGGACCGACAAGCTGCCGGCGGCGTCGGCGCTGCCCGCGATGGTGGCGGCGGCCCACGAGCTGGCGAAGAAGGTGCGCCGGCACCAGCACGCGCCGGCCGCGGCCATCGCCGCCGTGGAAGGAGCCGCCACGCTGCCCTTCGACGAGGGGTGCCGCCGCGAGCGCGAGCTGTTCTACGAGTTGATCAAATCGGGTCAGGCGAAGGCGATGATCTACGCGTTCTTCGCCGAACGCGCGGTGGCCAAGGTGCCCGGGGTCGGCAAGGACCTCCCGGTGCCACCGGTCTCCACGGTCGCGATCGTCGGCGCCGGCACCATGGGCAGCGGCATCGCCATGGCGTGCGCGAACGCCGGCATCACCGTCGTGCTCACCGACACCGAGCAGGCCGGCCTCGACCGGGCGATGAGCACCATCCGCAAGAACTACGACAGTTCGGTGAAGAAGGGGCGTTTCACGCCCGAGGCGGCAACCGAACGCATCGGCCGGATCTCGACACAGACGGGGCACGGCGGCTTCGACAAGGCCGACGTGATCATCGAAGCCGTGTTCGAGAGCATGGCGCTCAAGAAGGACGTGCTGGCGCAGCTCGACGCGGTGGCCCGTCCCGGCGCGCTGCTCGCCACCAACACTTCGACGCTCGACATCGACGCGCTGGCCGGCGTGACGACGCGGCCGCAGGCGGTGATCGGCACCCACTTCTTCAGCCCGGCCAACGTCATGCGGCTGGTCGAGATCGTACGCGGGGCGAAGACCACACCCGAGACGATCGCCGCCGCGCAGGCGCTCGCCAAGCGGCTCGGGAAGGTCGGCGTGGTGGTCGGCAACTGCCCCGGATTCGTCGGCAACCGGATGATGTTCCCCTACATGTACGAGGCGCAGTTCCTCGCCGAGGACGGCGCCACGCCCGCGCAGGTGGACAAGGCGCTCACCGACTGGGGCATGGCGATGGGCATCTTCGCCGTGGACGACATGGGTGGGCTCGACGTCGCGTGGCGCGTGCGCCAGGAGCTGAACCAGTTCGCCGATCCGACGCAGCGCAAGCCGCTCGTCGCCGATCAGCTCGTGGCGATGAATCACCTGGGGCAGAAGACCGGCTCGGGCTGGTACATCTACGACGAGAACCGCAAGGCCACGCCCGACCAGGAGGTCGAGGCGCTGATCGAGCGCACCGCGACGGCCGCCGGCATCGCCCGCCGCAGCTTCACCAGCGAAGAAATCATCGAGCGCACCATCTTCGCGCTCGTGAACGAGGGCGCGAAGATCCTCGAGGAGGGCTTCGCGCTGCGCGCCGCCGACATCGACGTCATCTATCTCACCGGCTACGGCTTTCCCAGCTACCGCGGCGGACCGATGTTCTACGCCGACTCGGTCGGCTTGCGGCACGTCTACGAGCGCGTGGCCACGTTCCATCGCCATCACGGCCCCCGCTGGGCCCCGGCGCCGCTGCTCGAGCGGCTCGCGCGCGAAGGCTCGACCTTCCGCGCCTTCGACCAGAGCCGCGCCGCAGCCGCGGCCAGCGCCTGATCCATGAGCACCCGAACTTCCAGCGAATCGCCGGCTGCCCGGCGCGTACGGCCGGTTCACGTCGCCGACAACAAGGCGGACGTGCGCCGCGCGCCGGACGGCACCATCTACATGCGGTCCACGACGGCCCTCGAGCCCTACCCGGTCCGCATCACCGATCGGCTCGAGCTCTGGGCGGCCCAGGCGCCTGACCGGGTGTTTCTCGCGCAGCGCCCGGCGCCAGCACCCGGCCAGGCTCCGGACTCTGTGACGGGCTGGCGCACGGTGACCTACGGCGCGGCCCTCGAGCAGGTGCGGCGCCTGGCGCAGGGGCTGCTGGATCGGCAGTTGTCGCGCGACCGCACCGTGGTGATTCTCTCCGGCAACAGCATCGAGCATGCGCTGCTGGCGCTGGCCGCGATGTACGTCGGCGTGCCCTACGCGCCGATCGCGCCGGCCTACTCGCTGCAGGCCAACGAGTTCGGCACCCTGCGGCAGGTCTTCGAGCGGATGCAGCCCGGTCTGGTGTTCGCGTCCGAGGGCGCGCTGTTCGAGCGCGCCCTGAAAGACGCGCTGCCGCCCGGCGTGGAGCTCGCCGTCTCGTCATCAGCCCCGGCCTCGCTCCCCTCCACCTCGTTCACCGATTTGGAGGCGGCGCCCACGCCCGCGGTGGACGCCGCACGCGATCGCGTCAACGGCGACACCGTGGCCAAAGTGCTCTTCACCTCGGGGTCCACCGGCAAGCCGAAGGGCGTGATGAACACGCAGCGGATGCTGTGCTCGAACCAGGTGATGCTCCGCATGCACTTCGAGTTCCTGGCCGATGAGCCGCCCGTGCTCTGCTGCTGGCTGCCCTGGAACCACACCGCCGGCGGCAACCACAACTTCGGTATCGCGCTTTTCAATGGCGGCACGCTCTACATCGACGAAGGCAAGCCGACGCCGCAGCACTTCGCCACCACGCTCCGCAACCTGCGCGAGGTCTCCGCGGTGGCGCACTTCACCGTGCCGCGCACTTACGAGATGCTGCTGCCGCACCTGCGCCGCGATCCGGCGCTGCGCGAAACCTTCTTCCGCAATCTGAAGATCTATTTCTACGCGGCGGCGGGGCTGGGGCAGCGTTTCTGGGACGATCTGCGCGACCTCTCGTACGAGGCGTGCGGCGAGGAACTGGCCTTCATTACCGGCTGGGGCGCCACGGAAACGGCGCCGTTCGCGATCTGTACCGGGCCCATCGGTGCCAAGGCCGGCTGGCTCGGGCTGCCGGTGCCCGGGTTCGAGCTCAAGCTGATACCTGTCGGGACCAAGCGCGAAGCGCGCGTGAAGGGGCCGAACGTCACCCCGGGGTATTGGGGCGACGAGGAGCTCACCCGGGCGGCATTCGACGAGGAGGGCTACTACAAGACGGGCGACGCGATGGAATTCGTCGACCCCGAGGATCCCGGCACGGGGCTCGTCTTCGACGGGCGGCTGGCCGAGGACTTCAAGCTCTCCACCGGAACGTGGGTCAGCGTCGGACCGCTGCGCGCCCGGATCGTCGCGCAGGGGCGCGGACTCGTGCAGGACGTGGTGATTGCCGGGCACGATCGCAACTTCGCGTCGGCGCTCATCTTCCCGAACCTCGGCCGGTGCCGCGACGCCGCGGGCCTCGATCCCGAGGCGACGCCCGCGAACGTGCTGGCCCACCCCGCGGTACGCCAGCGCTTCCAGGAAGTATTCGACACCCTGGCCGCCGAAGGGACGGGCAGTTCCACCTTCGTGGCCCGCGCGGTGATTCTCGACCTGCCGCCGTCGCTCGACGCCAAGGAAATCACCGACAAAGGTTCACTCAACCAGAAGGCCGTCCTGCAGCACCGCGCCGCGACGGTCGAAGACCTCTACGCGGATTCGCCGCCGGACCGCGTGCTGCTGGCCGCCGCGCGGGCCGGGAGCCGGCGGGGCTGACCCGGCGGGGCTGACGCCCCGCCCTACGGACACGACATCACGATGAGCCAGACGCTGACGATCGATCCCTCCGCTCTTACCGCCATCGACGTGCACGTGCACCTCGAGCACACGGGCGAGACCACCGATGCCGACGAAAAGGCCAAGGCCTACTTCAAGGGCGGCGCCGACCGGCGGCCCGAGGCGCTGGCCGAGTACTACCGGTCGCGCAAGATGGCGTTCGTCATCTTCACCGTGGACGAGACGCTCACCGGCAGGCCGAGCCTGTCGAACGAGGACGTCCTCGCGTTCGCCGCGAAGCACCCCGACCTCGCGATCCCGTTCATCAGCATCAACCCGAATCGCGGCGCCGATGGCCTGGCGGAAGCCAGGCGGCTCCTCGCCACCGGCCAGGTGCGCGGGCTGAAGCTGCACCCGCCGATCCAGGAGTTCTACCCCAACGACCGCGTCGCCTACCCGCTCTACGAGCTTTTCGCCGAAGCGAAGCTGCCGGTGCTCTTTCACACCGGACACAGCGGCATCGGCACCGGCATGCGCGGCGGCGGCGGCATCCGGCTCAAGTACGGCCACCCGATGCCGATCGACGACGTCGCGGTGGACTTCCCCGACATGCCGATCGTGCTCGCGCACCCGTCGTTCCCCTGGCAGGACGAGGCGATCTCGGTGTGCCTGCACAAACCACAGGTCTACATCGACCTTTCGGGCTGGTCCCCGAAGTACTTCTCGCCGACGCTGATTCAGTACGCCAACTCGCTGCTGAAGCACAAAGTGCTCTTCGGGTCCGACTACCCGCTGCTCACCCCGGATCGCTGGATGGCCGACCTCGAGAAGATCGCGATCAAGGACGAAGTGAAGCCGCTCATCTTCAAAGAGAACGCGATGCGCCTGTTCGGCCTCACGGCCGGGCTTCCAAGCTGAGACGTTGTGCGGGGCGTAGGGGCCGGCTTCAGCCGGCCCGGGCCGCCTAAAAAGGCGGCCCCTACAGGCCCTGGGTCGCCTGAAGGCGGCCCCCACGACGTCTCGTGCCGGGGCCGTCGAGGCTGGTCCCGGTTATGCACCGCACGCCCGTGTCGGATAGAGTGACCGGCACGCGCGCGGGCCTTCGCGCGCGCCCGGCCGGAGCCGACGCGACCAATGGCGCAGAGTCCGTTTCACGGCACCAGCGAGATGGCGCAGCGGATGCGCGCGCTCGACTGGGCGCACACTCCCCTCGGCCCGGTCGACCAGTGGCCGCAGCCGTTGCGCACGTCGGTCAGCACCGCCCTCGATTGCGCCTTCCCAATCGTGCTCTGGTGGGGACCGGAGCTTGCCATTCTTTACAACGACGAATACGTACCGATGCTCGGGCCGGCCAAGCATCCTCGCGCCCTGGGCCTGCCCGGAGCGGCGGTGTGGGCCGAAATCTGGGACGTCGTGGGCCCGATGCTGGCGCACGTCATGGCCACGGCCGAGCCCACGCGGTCGCGCGACCTGCTGCTGCACATCGATCGCGGCTATCCGGAAGAGGCCTACTTCTCGTTCTCGTACAGCCCCATCCACGGCGAGGACGGCACGGTGGCCGGCATCTTCTGCCCGGTCATCGAAACGACCGAGAAGGTCATCGGCGAACGGCGGCTGCGGACGCTACGTGACCTGGCGGCTCGGACCAAAGGGGCGGCGACCGAGGACGAGGCCTATGCGGCCGCCGCGGCCACCCTCGCCGAAAACCCTCATGACGTACCGTTCGCGCTGTTCTATCGCGTTGACGATCTTCGCGTCGCGGCCGAACGGACCGCCGCGATCGGGATCGAGGCCGGCACCGCGGCATCGCCCGATCGAGTGGTACTCGACGGCAGCGACGATGCCTGGCTGATGCACACGGTCGCGGCGTCGGGATATCCCGCCCTGATCACCGATCTGGGCGCGCGCTTCAGCGCGCTTCCGACCGGGGCGTGGAAGGCCCACCCGCACAGCGCGCTGGTCCTGCCGGTGGCGCTGCCCGGGCACGGCCATCCGCGCGCCATCCTGATCGCCGCCGTCAGCCCGATGCGGGCGCTCGACGAGGACTACCGCACGTTCTTCGAGCTGGTCTCGACGCAGATCGCCGCCGGCCTCGCCGACGCCCACGCCCTCGACGCGGAGCGCCGGCGCGCCGAGAGCCTCGCCGAACTGGATCGCGCCAAGACCAGATTCTTCTCCAATGTCTCGCACGAATTCCGCACGCCGCTGACGCTGATGCTGGGGCCGCTCGAAGACGTGCTGCACCAGGAGATCGGCGCGCTGCCGGCCGAGGCCGCGGCGGGGCTCGAGATCGCTCATCGCAACAGCCTGCGGCTGCTGAAGCTCGTGAACACCCTGCTCGACGTCTCCCGCATCGAGGCCGGCCGCATCGACGCCAGCTTCGAGCCGGTGGACCTCGCCAGCGTCA
>DATMDI010000469.1:0-6234 GCA_035557875.1 Vicinamibacterales bacterium | reverse complement strand
GTCCGAGGTGCGCTCGCGCACCGTGGTCGTCAACAGCCTGTCGAAAACCTACTCCATGCCCGGCTGGCGGGTGGGCTACTGTGCCGCGCCGGCGCCAGCCATCGACGCGATGTTTCTGGTGCTGCAGCAGTCGAGCCGCGGTCCAGCCACTTTCATCCAGGATGCCGCCGCCGCGGCCCTGACCGGGCCGCAGGAACCCGCCCTCGCCATGCAGCGCGAATATGCCGCGCGGCGGGCGCAAGTGATGGACGCGCTGCGTGATATCCCCAACATTCGCGTGATGCCGCCCGAGGGCGGGTTCTTCGCGATGGTGGACGTGCGCGCCACCGGCCGGACCTCGAACGACGTGCGCCTGCACCTGCTCGAGCGGCACGGCGTCGTCGTCGCCCACGGCTCGGCCTACGGGCCCGGCGGTGAGGGCACTCTGCGGGTCTCGTTCGCGAGCGGCGGCGACAACCTGACACGCGGGCTCGAACGGCTGCGCGCGGGACTATCGAACCTGTGACCCTGCTCAAGGTGGACGCGGTCCAGCCGCTTCCCCACGCCGACCCCTCGCGGGTGGACGCCGCGGCGCTGGAGCGTGCGCTGCGGACCGAGACCACCGCAGAGATCCGGTTCGACACGGTCTCGCGCGCGCTCTACGCCACTGACGCCAGCGTCTACACCCTGAAGCCGCTCGGCGTGGTGCTGCCCCGCACCCGGCAGGACCTGGTGTCCATCGTCCGGATCTGCGCGCGCTTCGGCTGCCCGCTCACCCTGCGCGGCGGCGGCACCTCGCAGTGCGGCCAGGCCATCGGGACGGGCCTCGTCGTCGACACGTCGAAGCATCTCAACGCCGTGCTCGACCTGAACGTCGACGAGCGCTGGGCGCTCGTCGAGCCGGGGATCGTGCTCGACGAGCTCAATGCCCGGCTTCGGCCCCACGGATTGCGCTTCGCCCCCGATGTCTCGACTGCCAGCCGGGCGACGGTCGGGGGCATGATGGCCAACAACTCGAGCGGCGCCCGCTCGGTGTATTACGGCAAGACCATCGATCACGTCCTCGAACAGGACGTCGTCCTCTCCGACGGGTCGGTGGTGCACTTCGGACCGCTGGCGCCGGAGGCTCTCGATGGCGCCTGCGCGGGCGATGGTCTCGAAGCACAGTGTTATCGCACCGTGCGCGAGCTGGCGCGGGCTCACGCCGCCGAGATCGAGCGCCGCTACCCGAAGGTGTTGCGCCGGGTCATGGGCTACAACCTCGACGAGTTCACGCGCCCCGACCGGCCATTCAACCTCGCCAAGCTGATGGTGGGGTCGGAGGGAACGCTCGGGGTCGTGCTCGCCGCCAGGATCAATCTCGTACCGCTGCCGCCGGCCAAGGCGGTGCTCGCGATCCAGTTCACGGAGCTCCTCGACGCGCTCGGCGCCACGCCGCTCATCCTCGGGCACGCGCCCTCGGCCGTGGAGGTCATGGACCGCTTCATCCTCGACTACACCCGCCAGAGCGCTACGCTCACCGCGATGCGCGACAGCTTCATCGAGGGCGAGCCCGGCGCGCTGCTGTGCGTCGAGTTCTACGCCGACGAGGCGGCGTCCCTGCCGCCGCGCCTGGCTGCGCTCGAAGCGGACCTTCGCGCCCACGGGTTCGGCTACCGCTACGTCCACGCGCTCGACCTGCCGACGCAGGCGCGCATCTGGGGCCTGCGCGAAGCCGCGCTCGGGCTGTCGATGGCGATGAAGGACGACGCCAAGTCGCTCTCGTTCGTCGAGGACACCGCCGTGCCGCCGGAGCGCCTGCGCGACTACATCGCCCGGTTCCTCGACACGGTGCGGGCTCACGGCACCAGGGCCGGTGTCTACGCCCACGCCTCGGTCGGCTGCCTCCACGTCCGGCCCGTCATCAACCTCAAGACCGAGGAAGGGGTGCGGCGCTTCGAGGCGCTGGCTGGCGACATCGCCGACCTCGTCCTCGAATTCGGCGGCGCGCTCTCGGGCGAGCACGGCGACGGCCTGGTGCGCAGCCCGTTCATCCGCAAGATGTTCGGGCCGGTGCTCTACGACGCCTTTCGCGCCATCAAGCAGGCCTTCGATCCGGCCGGCCTGTTCAATCCCGGCAAGATCGTCGACGCCGGGCCGATGGCCGCCAACCTGCGCTACGGCGCCGGTTACGTGACGCCGCGCCCCCCGACCTACTTCGACTACGACGACTACGGCGGCTTCGGCGGCGCCGTCGAGATGTGCAGCGGCGTCGGCGCGTGCCGCAAGACCATCGAGGGCACGATGTGCCCGTCGTACATGGCGACCCACGACGAACAGCACACCACGCGCGGCCGTGCCAACGTCCTGCGCCTCGCCATGGCCGGCCGTCTCGGCGGCGCCGGGCTCGACGATCGCGGCGTCTACGACACGCTCGACCTGTGCCTCGAGTGCCGCGCGTGCAAGGCCGAGTGCCCGGTCGGCGTGGACATGGCGCGCTTCAAGAGCGAGTTCCTGGCGGGGTACTGGCAGCGTCACGGCACCAGCCTCGAAGCGCGCGCGCTCGGCAACGCACGCGTCCTGGCCCGTCTCGGCAGCGCGTTCGCGCCGCTGTCGAACGCTGTTGCACACAGCGCCGCCGGCCGGGCGCTGGCCGAGCATGTCATCGGCATCGACCGGCGCCGTCGTCTCCCGTCGTTCCAGCGCCGCACGCTCGAACGTCGCGTCTCCCGCACCCGCACGACGGTCGGGCCGCTCCTCTTCGTCGACACCTTCACCAACTATTACGACCCGGAGATCGGCGTCGCGGCGCTCGACGTTCTTGCGGCGGCGGGCCTGCCCGCGGCACTCGCCGGCAACGGTTGCTGCGGACGGCCGCAAATCTCGAAGGGGCTGCTCGACGACGCCCGTCTGCTGGCCAAGGGCAACGCGGAGCGGCTCTACGACGACGCGCAGGCGGGACGGCCGCTCGTCTTCTGCGAGCCCAGCTGCCTGTCGGCGGTTCGCGAGGACGCGCCGGCGCTGCTGCGCGGCGAGGCGCGGCGCAAGGCGCAGGTCGTGGCCGGTGCCAGCGTGCTGTTCGAGGAATACGTGGCCGGTGTCGGCACATCGCTCCCGCTCGCGGCCGGCCCCGGGCGGGTGCTGCTCCACGGGCACTGCCACCAGCGCTCGATGGGTCTCGTCGCCCCCGCCACGTCGCTGCTCTCGCGCATTCCCGGCGTGACGGTCGCGGACACCGAGGCCGGCTGCTGCGGCATGGCCGGCTCGTTCGGCTACGGACGCGATCACTACGACGTGTCGAAGGCCATCGGCGAGCGCCGGCTCTTTCCCACGGTGCGAAACCGCGCGGCCGGCACCGTGGTGGTCGCCGCCGGCACCTCGTGCCGTCATCAGATTCACGACTTCACCGGCGTCGAGGCCGTACACCCCGCGGTGCTCCTGCGCTCTTTACTTCCCGAAGGACCCCGCACATGAACCTGGCCTGGCTGTCGTTGGGCGCGCTCGTCGTGGCCATGATTGTGAGCTGCGTCTCGGAGATCAACGTCGGCGTGCTCGCGCTGGCGTTCGCCTGGCTGGTCGGCGTCTACGCCGGCGGTCTCGGTCTCAACGAGGTCCTGAGCGGCTTCCCGGTGCAGCTCTTTCTCACGCTCGCTGGCGTGACGCTGCTTTTCACGCAGGCGCAATTGAACGGCACGCTCGATCGGGTGGCCACGGCCGCGGTCCGCGTCTGCCGCGGCAACGCCGGGCTGATTCCGGTGATGTTCTTCGCGCTGGCCTGCCTGATCGCCTCGGTAGGGCCGGGCAACGTGGCCACGGCGGCGATGATGGCGCCGATGGCCATGGCGGTGGGCGGCCGCGCCGGCATCCCGCCGTTTCTGATGGCCATCATGGTGGGCAACGGCGCCCAGGCCGGCGCGCTGTCGCCGTTTGCTCCGACCGGCATCATCGTCACCGGCCTGATGACGAAGATCGGTCTCGGCGGCCACGAACTGCGTACGTATCTCGCCAATCTGCTCGCGCACGCGCTGGTGGCGTTCGCCGGCTACTTCCTGTTCGGCGGCTGGCGGCTGTTCGCGGCGCGCGACTCGCGCGCGGCCGAAGAGGTAGCCGGGAAGGTCGAGTTCACGTCCACGCACACCCTCACGCTTGCCGTCATCGCCTGCGTCCTGATCACGGTGCTGTTCCTCGGAGCCACCATCGGCATGGCCGCCTTCACCGGCGCGGTGGCGCTGGCGGTGCTGCGGCTCGCCGATCACGAGCAGGCGATCCGGAAAATGCCGTGGACGCCGATCATGATGGTGTGCGGCGTCAGCGTACTCGTCGCGCTGCTCGAGAAGACCAAGGGGCTCGACCTCTTCACGGAACTGCTGGCGTCGATTGCGACGCCGGGTACGGTGACCGGGGTGGTCGCGCTCGTGACCGGGCTGATCTCGGTTTACAGCAGCACGTCGGCGGTGGTGCTGCCGGCGTTCCTGCCCACCGTGCCGGGGCTGGTCGCGCGGCTCGGCGGTGACGCCTTCGGTGTCGCCACGTCGATGAACGTGGGCGCCCACCTCGTGGACATGTCGCCGCTCTCGACGACCGGGGCCATGTGCATTGCCGGAATCGCCGATCCCAGCCAGGTACGCCCTACCTACAACAAGCTGCTCGCGTGGGGGATGTCGATGACCGTGATCGGCGCCCTCGGCTGCTACCTGTTTTTCTAGTACCTCAGCGCTCGGCCTGCCCGACGCTCCTCGGGCGCACACGATTGCGCTGCCGATCGATCACATCTGTGGGTCGCGTTTCGTTTCGGCACACCTACGAAAACTGTACGAGGATTGTAAGTTACTGATCTCACGTCACTAACGAGTCTCCACGGTCCGGCCTGCCTCTTGCTCAATTACCCGGCATGACCAGAACGACCGGGCGGCGGCTTCGGCCGCGGGGCGAGCACGGCTACTCGCTCGCGGAAGTCATGATCGTGATCTGCCTCGTCGCGATCGTCGCGGGGATGGCTGTGCCGGTCTCGAGTTCCTTCATCCGGCAGCGAAAGTCCGACAGCGGCGCGATCGCCGCGCTTTCCGCCGTGACCGCGGCCCGCGATCGGGCGATCGCCGAGCGCCGCAACATCCAGTTCACGTTCGTCGCGCCCAACAAGATCCGGCTCTCGCGCGTCGAGGTGCCGAGCGGCGCCCTCACGCCGGTGCAGGAATTCACGCTCGACAACGGCCAGGTGTTCGTCAAGTTCGACAGCGTCGAGGACACACCCGACCACTTCGGCGCCGAGGCCGAAACCGACTTCAGCGGCACGGCCCCGCACATGTTCACGAGCGACGGGTCGCTGATCGATTCGAACGGCGACATCAGCAACGGCACGATTTTCATCGGCATGCCGAACCAGGTCGACACCGCGCGGGCGGTGACGGTCTTCGGTGTCACCGGGCTGACCCGGGCCTGGAAATGGAGGGGTCGCAAGTGGATGGAGTAACGCGCACGCAGCTCGAATCCCCCGCGCGGCGCCAGGCCGAGCACGGCTTCTCGCTCATCGAGACCATGGTCGCGATGGGGGTGATGTCGGCCGGACTGATGGCGCTGGTCGGCGTCTTTGCCCTCGGCGTGACGCGGATGGCCACGTCGTCACCGATGCTGATCGCGCGCGAGAAGGCGCGCGAGGCGGTCGAGAGCGTTCACGCGGCCCGCGACACCGCCGAACTGGCGTGGAATACGGTGAAGAACACCAGCGAGACCGGCGGTGTGTTCCTCACCGGACCGCAAAGTCTGAAGCTGCCCGGCCTCGACGGCCTGGTGAACACCGCCGACGACGGCGCAATCGAAACGATGCGGAAGCCGGGCGCCAACGGCATCCTCAACGACAGCGACGACGAGTTGGTGCCGTTGCGCGACTTCACGCGCGAGATCCGGATTACTCCCCTCAACTACGACAGCGGCGGCGGCGTCAACCCCAACCTGCGTCAGGTCGTGGTGACGGTCCGCTACAAGGTGGACAACGCGTGGCGCGCCTACACGCTGACGACGTTCGTGTCGTCCTATTCCTAGAGAGACCGGTCATGACACTGGGACGATCTTCGCGCGCCGTTGCCTCCGACGCCGGCTACTCGCTGGCCGAGTTCCTGATCTCGATGGGCATCATGACCGTGGTCATGGGCGCCACGATGGGCGGGCTCGCCGACATCGTGAAAGGCAACGACGCGGTACTGCAGATGACGGGCATGAACACGTCGCTGCGCGCCGGCATGGACCTCATCGTCCGCGATCTCCTGCAGGTCGGCTCGG
>DATMDI010000468.1:0-2176 GCA_035557875.1 Vicinamibacterales bacterium | reverse complement strand
CTGTCTCGGCATCCGCACCGAGTGCTGATAGTCGGGCCAGAACGGCCCGGCAAGCTCCTTCCGGGTCTTCTCCTGAAAGGAGATGCGGATCCCGTGCTCGATGGCGAGCAGCTTGAAGGAATCGCCGACCGCGCCGAGGACGTCGGTCCGCTGCCGAAACCTGAGAAGTTCGACGGGCGGCGTCACCTGTGGCTGCTGCAAAGGCGCGGCGGCGGCAAGCAGCGCCGCGTCGGACAGGGTGAGCGCGGACGGTGAGACGGACTGTGCGGCCGCGGCCCGGGGCGCGAGCGCACAGACCATCACGACGCACGCAGCCAGCGCGAGAAGGTGCCGCGCCTGCGGGCGCGGCGGGTCACGAGGAATGCCGGGAGCGGGACCTACCAACGCGGCTCGGAGCGCCGGTTGGGTCCACGTCCCCCGCCGCCTCCACCACCTCCGTGAGAATCCTGCGGCCGCGCCTCGTTCACCTTCATCGAGCGGCCGCCGAGCGACTGCTCGTGAAACTTTTCGATGGCCACCTGCGCTTCCGCGTCGGTGCCCATCTCGACGAACGCAAACCCCCGTCCCTGCCCCGTGAACTTGTCGCGGGGCACGAACACCGAAGCCACCGAACCCGCTTGCGCGAACAACTGTTCGAGCTCCGACTCCTGCACCTGGTACGAGAGATTCCCGACGTACAACCTGCGGCCCACGTGACGCTCCTAACGCGCGCGCTCGACTCGCGGCGCACTGACCCTACGGGTGCTCGCCGGCGGAAAGAGACCGGTGAGTGGGCCTATTCTAGCCTCAGGCCGAACTGAAGGACGCCGCCGAACCACTCAGCGCGTCAAGGTTTCAAGGATGAGATCGCCGAGCTGTTCGGGGGTGTACTGGTTGCCTTCCACGTTGGCCACCACCCTGCCGCTGCGATCGATCACGACGGTGCGGAGGGAGTGGTTCATCAAGCCCTCGTCGGGGAACGAGTCGACGCCGAACAGCGCACACACTCGCTTGACGTCAGCCACCTTGCCGGTCAGGAAGCGCCACATCTTGGGGTCGGCGTTGAAGCGGGCCGCATAGCTTGTGAGCGTCTCCGGGGTATCCCGCTCGGGATCGAACGTCACCGTCAGCAGCTGCAGCTCGCGGCCGTACTGGGGCGCGAAGCGCCGCTGCAGCACGCCGAAGGTGTTCGAGATCCGCAGGCAGAATTGCGGAAGGGCACACCGGGTATAGATGAAATTCAGCACCACGACCTTCTGCGCCGCGAGCGACGAGAAGCGGATGGGCTGGCCGCTCTGGTCGACGAGCGCGAAGTCGGGTACGGCCTGCCCTCGCGCGAGCGGCGTCACCGACGTGCCCGCCGCCTTTTTCAGCAGAGCCAGCCGCCGCGCGGTGAGCGGGTCCTGCTCCGCCGACTGGTACTTCAGGACGCGCACGGCGGTGGCGTAGCCCGCCTGCGGGCCGATGACCAGCGTGAACTCGACGAGGGCACCGGGCCCGAGCGGCGTCAGCTCGGAGGCGTCGCGCACCTCGAAGGGCATGATCATGCTGCTCATCAGCCCCTCGATCGCGTCGTGCGACACCACGAACGTGCGGCTGGCCGCGTCCACGCGCAGCACCATGCCGCGTACCGTGTAGCGCTTCTCCTGCGCGTGCAGCGCGGTCCACGTGCCGAGGAGCAGCGCGACGATCAGGGCGAGCAGACCGGCCCGCTTAACGTGCACGTGCAACCTCGCCTTCGCCCCGGCGTGGCTGCGGGGCTTTAGCCCCGCCAACCGAGGTGCCCGCTCGTGGCTGCGGGTCTTTAGACCCGCCACCCGATCGCACCAACCGCGTATATCGCGCGTCCCCTTCGCGCACGCGCAGGATCTGGTTGCGCGGCACGTCGCTGAAACGCTGCGTGACCCCGCTCACCGGCCAGGTGATGGCGACGTCGACGCGTCCTGCGGCCCGGTCTGACTTGTCCGGGGCGCCGAGGCCAACGTGCTGCTGGAGCGGTGACGCGCCGAACGAGCCGCCGCTCGACACGGTGCGATGAACCGTACGGGTCGCACCGTCCGCGCCTCGCACCGTCACCGCGATGCGGGCGCCGATCGCCGCGCGGTTCGTCCGCGTGCCCACGAGATCGAGGCCGAGCCAGTCGCGGCCATGCCCCGGGTTCGCGAACAGGCGGAAGGCGTGCGCGTCGCCGGGTGTG
>DATMDI010000467.1:0-4309 GCA_035557875.1 Vicinamibacterales bacterium | reverse complement strand
ATCCGAGTCCGGCTCGTCGTTCGGCGACTCCGCCATCTACTTCGAGCGCCGGCTGATGCGCCCCCGCCACATCGAAGTGCAGGTGCTCGCCGACCACCACGGCACCGTGCTGCCGTTCGTCGAGCGCGAGTGCTCGATTCAGCGACGGCACCAGAAGGTGATCGAGGAGACGCCGTCGGTGGCGGTGTCGCCCGGTCTCAGGCGGCGTCTCACTCGTGCGGCCGCTGCCATCGCCGCGGCGGTCGGCTATACCAACGCCGGCACGATCGAGTTTCTGGTGGACGAGCGCGGACGCTACTACTTCCTCGAGATGAACACCCGTCTCCAGGTGGAGCATCCGATCACCGAGCTCGTCACCGGCGTGGACCTGGTCACCTGGCAGATCCGGATCGCGCGCGGCGAACGGCTCGATCTGCCGCCGCGCGAGGCCGTCAGCCCGCGCGGGCACGCGATCGAATGCCGCGTCTACGCGGAAGACCCCGATGCCGGGTTCCTCCCGTCGCCGGGCCGTGTTCTCGGCCTGAAGGCGCCGGACGGGCCCGGGGTGCGAGATGACAGCGGCGTCGAACCCGGGGCCGAGATCTCGATCTATTACGATCCGCTGGTCTCGAAGCTCATCGTCTGGGGCCGGACGCGTGACGAGGCGATCGCGCGCATGCTGCGGGCCCTCGGCGAATACGAAGTGTCCGGCATCCGGACATCGCTCCCCTTCTTCCGGTGGATGCTGCGCGAGCCGGCGTTCGCTCGCGGCGAATTCCACACCGGATACCTGGACGAACTCTTGCAGTCCCGGCGCGGGGAGCCCTTCGACCCGCCTGACGTGTCCAGTGTAGAGGTCGCCGCGCTCGCGCTCGCGCTTCGCGCGGCGGCGTCCGGCGTCGAGCCCCCCGCGGCAAACCCGGTTGCGGGCGCGGCGGCGCGAGCCGTTCCCAGCGGGCCGATCCGGCGCGGGTGGAAGGTCGCGGCGCGTCGCGAGGGGCTGCGGGCGTGAGGTTCGACGTGGACGCGGGAGGACACGCCCGGGCGGTGGACGTGACGCCCGAGGACGGCGGCTGGCGCGTCACGATCGACGGCCGCGCCTGGCGCACGTCGATGGTCCGCGCCGGCGACCGCTGGTCGCTGCTGGTTCACGAGCCGTCGGCGGCGCCGCCGCAATCGGGACGCAGCTACGACGTCGCCTTCGAGCCCGGAGGGGCCGGCGCGTGGCGTGTCCACGTGAACGGGGCGACGGTCCCGGCGGCGCTGAGGACCTCGGCCCAGCGGCTCCGGCGACAGGGTGCTGCCGATGCCGTCGACGGGCGCGTCGTCGCGCCGATGCCGGGGCGGGTCGTGAAGGTGCTGGTCACGCCGGGGACCCGGGTCGAGGCGCGGCAGCCAGTGGTGGTGGTCGAGGCGATGAAAATGGAGAACGAGCTGCGTGCCCCCATCGCCGGCACGGTCCGCGAGGTGCGAACGGTCGAGGGCGCCTCGGTCGAAGCCCAGACCGTGCTCGTCGTGATCGGATAGCGTGCCCGGATCGCCCGTGACCTTTACTTCTCTCCGCACCGCATTCTCGCATCCGCTCACGCAGCGAACCCGCGTCATCGTGCGCCGGGTGATCGCCACGCTCGCGGTCGCCGTGGCCGTGGTGATCGTGACCGCCGTGACCATCGATCTCGGTCCGTCACTCAAGGCGCAGGCGGAGAGCCAGGGGTCGCGCTTCATCGAGCGGCCGATGCGCATCGGCCGGCTCGGCGTCCGGTTGTGGAGCGGTCAGTTCGAGCTCGACGACCTGGTCATCGAAGGACTGACACCGCAGTCGCCGCCGTTTCTCACCGTCAAGCGGCTGCGCGTCGGCATGCCGTGGAGCACGCTCTTCTCGCGCCGCATCGTCCTCAGCTCCATCGACATGGACGAGTGGAAGATGTTCGTGGAGCAGCTGCCCGACGGCAAGACCAGCTTTCCCGGCCTCGGCCGCGGCCGCCCGCGGCAGGGGCGCAGCGCCTGGACCACGACGCTGCGCTACGTGCGCGCAAGCAACGGCGAGACCACCTTCAAGGACTACGGCACGCCCTGGAGCGTGGTGACGCGCAACCTCGACATCACCGTCGCCCGCACCAACGACCAGTACCGCGGCCTGGCGCGGTTCCACGGCGGCACGGTGAAGATTCAGGAGTACGAGCCGTTCGATCTCGATATGAACTCGGCCTTCACCGTCAGCGAGGGCCGCCTCGTGTTCTCGCACATCGATCTCGACACCGGGGGAACCAAGACCCGCCTGGTGGGCGATACGAACCTGACCTACTTCCCCGAGCAGATGTACCGCATGGAGTCGACGATCGACTTTCCGTGGATGCGGAAGATCTTCTTCGCCAAGGACACGGTCGCGCTCTCCGGCAAGGGCACGTTCACCGGCACGTTCCATCTCTTTCGCGAGACGATGCCCGATGGCCGCATTCGCACCGGCCGCGAGCTGAAGGGCACCTTTGCCAGCGCCGACGCCGGGCTCAACACGCTGCGCTTCGGCGACCTGCGCGGCGACGTGAAGTGGGTGCCGGAGTCGGTGGAGGTGTCCGACACCACGAGCAGGTTCTACGGCGGCCGCCTCGACCTCGGCTACCGGATGGCGCCGCTGGGGCAGCCCGGCGTCACGGCCACGTATACCTTCGACGCCGCCTATAAAGACGTGAATCTGACGGCCATCAGCGACTACCTGGAGCTGCAGGGGCTGCGGCTCGCCGGCACGGTGTCGGGCCGCAATCGCCTGGAGTGGCCGCGCGGCCGATTCAAGGACCGCAGCGGAGAAGGCGAGCTCAACGTGGTACCGCCCCGCGGCACCGAGCTGCAGACGCGCGAGATCCCGGTGGCGCGGATTGCCGAACAGGCCGCGGCCGGCGAACCGTTCGGACCGTTCAGCAACCACCGGCCGCTCGAGCCCGTGCCGGTCGGAGGCAGCCTGGCCTACGAGATCGAGCCGGACTGGATTCACATCGGCAGCAGCCGGCTGGCCACACCGACCACGCTGGTCGAGTTCGAGGGCAGCACCGCGTACGGCACCGACTCGCGCATCCCGTTCCACGTCACCAGCGCCGACTGGCAGGAGAGCGATCGCCTGATGGCCGGCATCCTCACCGCCTTCGGCGCCTCGACCAACGCCATCGAGATTGGCGGATACGGCACGTTCGACGGCACGATGCTCAACGCCTTCCGGAGCCCGCGCATCGAAGGCGCGATCGCCGGCGAGCACATGCGCGCCTGGGGTGTGGACTGGGGCTCGGTGAACGGGTCGGCGGTGATCGAGAACGGCTACGTCGACACCAAGGGCGTGGTCATCGGCTCGAGCACGCGGGAGATTCGCGCCGACGGGCGTTTTTCCGCCGGTTTCCCCCGGCGCGACGGCGGCGAGGAGCTCAACGCGCGGGTCCGTCTCACCAACTGGCCGGTGGAGGATCTGCGACGAGCCTTCGGCATCCTCGACTACCGAGTGGACGGCGTGCTGTCCGGCGAGTTCCATCCCTACGGCGAATACCTGCGCCCGTTCGGCTTCGGCACGATGACGATTTCGAACGGGGTGGCCTACGGCGAGCCGTTCGAACAGGCCACGGCGTCGGTGCGGCTGGAGGGCGACGGCGTCCGTCTCGACAGCATCCAGCTCACCAAGGGCGAGGGGCGCGGCAATGGCGCCGCCTACGTCGGCTGGAACGGCACCTATTCGTTCACGCTCAGCGGCCGCGCCATTCCCATCGAGAGCGTGAGCCTGACCAAGAGCTCGTCGGTGCCCCTCTCGGGGTTGATCGACTTCACCGCGGGCGGCAGCGGTACCTTCGACCTGCCGCGCTACGACGTGCGCGGCACGGTCCGCGATCTCTTCGCGGGCGACGAAGGCATCGGGCAGCTGCTCGGCGAGATTGGCGTCTCCGGCGACTTGATGACGCTGAAGATGGAGGTGGCGTCGTCGCGCCTGGCGGTGTCGGCGTCCGGCCGCGTCGCCCTGACGCCCGGGATGGACACCGAACTGTCGATTCGCGTCACCGACAGTTCGCTCGATCCCTACATTCGCGCCTTCGAGCCGCGCCTCTCCCCCTATACGACCGCGGTCGTGAGCGGTACCGTCCGCGTCGTCGGCCAGCTCGCCGACGTGGACCATCTGCTCGTCGAGGCCACCGTGGACAGCCTCGACGCGCGGCTCTTCGACTACCAGCTGCGCAACGCGGCGCCGATTCGCGTCGCGCTCGACCGCCACATCGTCCGCATCGACGACCTGCGGCTGGCCGGCGAGGACACCCAGCTCGAGGTCACCGGCACCGCCAACCTGCACGACGAGCGCATC
>DATMDI010000466.1:0-3358 GCA_035557875.1 Vicinamibacterales bacterium | reverse complement strand
CGGCAGCACCTACGACGCCTTCGGCTCCGAGCGCTACGTGCTGACGTTCGACAACAAGGCATTCCGCCGCGCCGCCTCCTACGCGCCGTACGACGTGGTGGAGATTGTGGCCAACGGCCGCACCTACGGCGGCGGCGGGATCTACGGCCTCTACAGTACGGTGGCCGCCGACAGTGCCGAGGCCCCCTACGTCTTCGTGCACGAGTTCGGGCACCACTTCGCGGCGCTTGCCGACGAGTACTACACCTCGCCGGTGGCATACCTGCCGGCCACCACGCGCGAGGAGCCCTGGGAACCGAACGTCTCCGCGCTGCTCGACCCCGCGGCGCTCAAGTGGAAAGATCTCGTGAAGCCGGGGACGCTGCTGCCGACGCCGTGGGAGAAAGAGGCGTACGAGAAGCGATCGCGCGCCTATCAGGAGGTGCGGACCCGGCTGCGGGCCGAGAACCGGCCCGAGGCGGAGATGGAGGCGCTCTTCGCCAAGAACAGCAAAGAAGACGTGGCGATGTTCGCCAAGTACCGCGGGGCCGTCGGGGCCTACGAGGGCGCGCGCTACGAGGCGACCGGCTACTACCGGCCCGAGGCCGACTGCATCATGTTCACGCGGGCGGATTTCTTCTGCGCCGTTTGCCGCCGGGCGCTGGAAAAGGTTATCGACGGCTATTCGCGGAACTAAGGGCTCGAGACCGAGTTGATGTACAAGGGGTGTCCAACCCCGTTGCGGAGGAGGCCCATGTCCAACACCTTGATTGCCACGGTCGTCGCCGCCGCGTTCCTGGGGCCCGCGCTCCAGGCGCAGCAGGCCGACCCGCCGAAACCGCCGCCCCCGTCTGCGACGACGATGACCGGCTGCGTCAGCGCGAAACCGGCCGAGTCGGGTCAGTACACCTTCGCCGAAGCCGAAGGGATCCGCCAGTACCGCCTGAACGGGAAGGGGATGAAGAAGTATGCGGGCCAGCGCGTGGAACTGGTCGGCGGCTCGCCCAGCGGCGGCCTCTCCGTCAAAGGCGGCCTGTGGCCTCCACCCTCCGGCGGCGCGCGCGGGGTCGCGCAGGATCCGTCCCAGGCCGCGATCGCGATTCAGCAAGCCGCCGGCGGCGGAGGCACGGGAGTGGTCCCGGAGTTCCGGGTGTCGAAAGTGCGGCTCGTGCCGGGCGTCTGCGAGTAGACGCCCCCGCGGTGCTCGGCCTGCCCGTAAATCGGTATAGAGTGTCGGCCGGACGCTCGAATGTCCCCGTAGAGTTATCGACCAAGGAGCGAATATGTGCGATCAGGATCATGCTGAGACAACCAAGGACTTCGAAGCCCGCGGCTGGGTGACGCGTCGCCAGTTCGGTGCGCTGCTCGGTGCCGGCATGGCCATGGCGCTGCCGCAGGTCGCCGGCGCCGTCGCCGTGACCGACGGCGACGTGATGATCAAGACGCCGGACGGCACCTGCGATGCCTATTTCGTGAAGCCCGCCACCGGTACCGGTGCGGGCGTGCTGATCTGGCCGGACATCTTCGGCCTGCGGCCCGCCTTCCGCACGATGGGCAAGCGCCTCGCCGAGAACGGCTATGCGGTGTTGGTCGTCAACCCGTTCTACCGCGCCCAGAAGGCGCCCACGGCCGCCCAGGGTGCCGCGACGCCGATTCCGTCGCTCCTCCCGCTGGCGAAGGCGCTCAGCGCGACCACGCACGCGACCGATGCCAAGGCGTTCATCGCCTGGCTCGACCAGCAGCCGTCGGTGGCGAAGAACCGCAAGATCGGCACGCAGGGCTACTGCATGGGCGGTCCGATGGCCTTCCGGACCTCGGCGAACGTGTCCGACCGTGTCGGCGCGGTGGCGTCGTTTCACGGCGGCGGACTCGTCACGCAGGATGCCGACAGCCCGCTCGCGATGGCGTCGAAGACCAAGGCGTCGTTCCTCGTGGCCATCGCCGCCAACGACGACATGGCGCGCCCCATGGAGAAGGACGTCCTGAAGGACACCTTCATGAAGGCGGGCCTCGCCGCCGAGGTCGAGGTGTACGCCAACGCCGCGCACGGCTGGTGCCCGCCCGACTCGGGCGTCTACAACGAGCCGCAGGCCGAAAAGGCCTGGAGCCGCCTGCTCGCGCTCTACGGGAAAGCGCTCGCGTAAGAAAAGAGGAGGCGGACGATGCAGAAGACGACCATTGCACTGGTGTTCGGCCTGGCCGGCCTCGCCGCTGGGTCGTGGCTGTCGCCTGCGTCGTCCGCCGCCAGTTCTTCAACGAGGGCAGCGCCCGCTGGCAGTTTAAGGGCGACGTGAACCCAGCCTGGTAGACGTGGGGGCCGCCTTTAGGCGGCCCGCCGGGGCATGGGCCGGCTAAAGCCGACCCCCCAGGTCGATTCTTATTCCTATTTCTGCTTGAACCGGAGCCGCCGCCGCGCGTGGTTGAGCGCGCGCGTGTCCTTGTGCGACAGCGTCGGCACTTTCAGCTTGAGGCTCTCGAGCGTCTCGATCGCGATCGCGGCGACGGCCAGGCGCGTGAACCACTTGTTGTCGGCCGGCACGACATACCAGGGGGCCTCGTCGGTGCTGGTGGCGCGCATCGCCTCTTCGTAGGCGGCCATGTACTCTTTCCAGCGCAGCCGCTCGTTGACGTCGTTGATCGAGAACTTCCAGCGCTTCTCGGGGTTGTGCAGGCGCATCAGGAAGCGGCGCCGCTGCTCGGCCTTCGAGACGTTGAGGAAGATCTTGCGGATCACCGTGCCGTTGCGCGTCAGATAGCGCTCGATGTCGCGGATGTCCTCGAAGCGCTCGCGCCAGATCTGCGGCGTCACGCAGCGTGCGGGCAGTTGCCGCTGCTCGAGCAGTTCCGGGTGAACGCGGGACACCAGGACCTCTTCGTAGTACGAGCGGTTGAAGATGCCGATACGGCCGCGCTCGGGCAGGCTCTTGAGGCACCGCCACATGAAGTCGTGCTTCAGCTCCTCCTGCGACGGGACCTTGAAGCTGAAGACCTGGGTGGCCTTCGGATCGAGGCCGCGGAGAACGTGCTTGATGGCGCTGTCCTTGCCGGCCCCGTCCATCGCCTGGAAGATGAAGAGCACCGACCACCGGTTCTGCGCATAGAGCAGGTCGCCCAGCTCGAACAGCCGGTGGACGCGCTTTGCCAGGGTCTTGCGCGTGCCCTCCCGCGCGTCGAACGGTGCCGTGTCGGTCGGATCGAAGCCGGCAAGCGAGAAACGGCCGCTGGGCTTTACACGAAAGCGTCGAATGTCGAGACTGCGGGCCACGCTGATCAGGTTTTGCAAGACGAGCACCAACGGGACCTGGGCCGAAAACCGACGACGACGGGCGATTTGCGCCTATATTGGCGAGAGCTAACTCGGGCGTTGTAAGACTCGGAC
>DATMDI010000465.1:0-7800 GCA_035557875.1 Vicinamibacterales bacterium | reverse complement strand
CATCTGGCGCACGAACGTCTGGCGGGTGGCAAAGAAGCCGGCGTGCGGCCCGCCGTAGCCCAGCGGTACGCCAAAGCGCTGGGAATTGCCGTAGACGATGTCGGCGCCCAGCTCGCCGGGAGGCCTCACCAGCGCCAGCGCCAGCAGGTCGGCCCCGACCGCCACGCCGGCGCCGGCTGCGTGCGCCCGCTCGATGACCGGCGCCAGATCGATCAGGGCCCCATGCGTATCGGGCGACTGCACGATCACCCCGAAGACGCCGGGCTCGAAGCTGAAGCCGTCGATCGGCCCGACCCGCACCGTGACACCCAGCGGCTCGGCGCGCCCCTGGACCACCGCAATCGTCTGCGGGAAGCACGTGTCGGCAACCAGCAGCACTGGCGCCGCACCCGCCGCGGCCGGTTTGCGCACGCGCAGCAGCATGGCCATCGCTTCCGCCGCGCCCGTCGCCTCGTCGAGCAGCGACGCGTTGGCCACTTCCATCGCCGTCAGATCCATCACCATGGTCTGGAACGTGAGCAGCGCTTCGAGGCGGCCTTGCGCGATCTCCGATTGATAGGGCGTGTACGGCGTGTACCAGCCGGGATTCTCGAGGATCATCCGGCGGATCACCGGCGGCGTCACCGTGTCGTAGTAGCCGAGCCCGATGTAGGAGCGGAAGACGCCGTTGCGCGCGGCAATCTCGCTCAATCGGTGCAGGTAGGCGTACTCGGTTTCCGGCGGCGGCAGCGTCAGCGGCACGTCGAGGCGGATGTCCGGGGGGATGATCTCGCCGGCCAGTGCCTCGAGCGACGGCGCGCCCACGACGCGCAGCATCTCCTCGCGGTCCTCGGGCGACGGGCCGATGTGGCGGCGGGCGAAGGAGAAGATCTCGGTCGGTGTGGGCACTAGGAGACTAGGCCAGGAGCGCCTCGTACTGGGCGCTATCGAGGAGGCCGTCGGGCGCGCCGCCCTGCAGGCGGATGCGGACCATCCACGTGTCGTGCGGGCGGGCGTTCAAGTCTTCGGGGGCCTTGGCCAGCTGCTCGTTGACCTCGACGATCTGCCCGGTGACTGGGGCAAACAGTTCCGACACCGCCTTGACGGATTCGATGTTGCCGAAGGGCGTGCCAGCCGTGACGGCCGTGCCGACCGGCGGCAGCTCCACGAACACGACGTCGCCGAGCTGCTGCTGTGCGTAGTCGGTGATGCCGACCTCGGCGGTGTCGCCCGAGATTCGCACCCACTCGTGGTCTTTCGTGTACTTCAGATCGGTCGGATACGGCATAGGGTCAGCTCTGACGCGTGCGTTTGTAGAACGGCAAGGCGACGACGACCGCCGCGGAGGCGCGCCCGCGGATGTCCACGTCCACTGTCGTACCGGGAACCGCCAGCGGCGGCGGCACGTAGGCCATCGCCACGGCCTTCTTCAGAAACGGAGTATGCGTGCCGCTCGTGACGACACCAACCGCGGCGCCGTCCTTGAGCACCGCGTAGCCGTGACGGGCAATGCCGCGGTCCTTGAGCTCGAGACCGACCAGCGTGCGCTCCGCGCCCGCGGCCTTCTGCGCCCGCAGGCGGTCCGCGCCGAGGAACGACCGCTTGTTCCAGCCGACGAACATCCCGAGGCCCGCTTCGAGCGGGGTCGTGCGGTCGTCGATGTCGTTGCCGTAGAGCCGCATCGCCGCTTCGAGCCGCAGCGTATCGCGCGCGCCGAGCCCGCACGGCACGACGCCGGCCGCGCTGCCCGCCTGTAGCACTGCCTGCCACACGCGATCCGCCATGTTGGGGGGCACGTAGATCTCGAAGCCGTCCTCGCCGGTGTAGCCGGTGCGGGAGATCAGCGCCCGGGCCTGCGCCACCTCACCGTAGGTGAACGCGTACGGCCGCAGCGACCCGAGGTCCGCGCCCGTGAGCGGCTGCACCGTATCGAGCGCGACCGGCCCCTGCACCGCGAGCAGCGCATAGCGGGCGCTCGAATCGACGATCGCCGCCTCCCCCACCGTCTTGGCCTGCTCGACAATCCAGCTGTAGGCCTTCGCGGCGTTGGCAGCGTTGACGACCAGCATGAAGTGGTTGGGCCCCAGGCGGTAGACCAGGATGTCGTCCACGTAGGTGCCATCCGGGGTGAGCAGCCCGGAGTACTGCGCCTGACCCTGCTTCAGGCGGCTCGCGTCGTTGCACGTCAGGTGCTGCACCGTGGCGAGCGCGTCCTTGCCCGCGATCTCAATCTCGCCCATATGGCTGACGTCGAACAGCCCGGCGCGCGTGCGGACCGCGAGGTGCTCAGCCGTTATGCCTGAGTACTCCACCGGCATGTCCCAGCCGGCGTAGGGGACCATGCGGGCACCGGAAGCGAGATGTCGGGCGTGTAGCGGGGTGGTTTTCAGCGCGGCAGCGGCGGTGTCGGACATGCGAATCGCATCGACGGTACTACTGCGCCCGGGCTGGTGGCAAGGACATGGCACGACCGGCGACGCCGTGCGCGGCCCGGAGCGCGCCTCGGTGTCGTCGAACACTCGCGTCGTAGCCCAGGCGCGGCGGCTCGACGTGCGGGCGACCGCCGAGCCGTCGGTCACCGAGATCGAGATCGAGGAAACTCACTTCCGAGTGGGCCAGCCGGACGTGCTCTACACGGGCCGCGTAGTGTTCAGATGCCGGCGCGGCGAAGACTTCTGCGCCGCCGTGCGCGCGACCCCGACGTCGGGGTCGCGACCCCGAGACGTGTTCTGGCAATGGCCGGTGTCGATGGCATTGGGCCTGCCGCCGGAGCATCGGCAGTAGCCCCGTCGGACAGTCTCTGCGTAATCGATGAGCGGCCACCTCGGCCGCGGCGAGGAGCGTAGACTGGTGCGATGGGTGACCTGGACGACATCGAGCTGGATCGTTCGGGCGAAGCACCGGTCAGGCTCCCGCCACCGCGTGCCACGACGCCTGCCGTGTGGGCGGCGACTGCGATCGTGGGTGCGATCGCTGTCGCTGGGGGAATCTGGTACCTCACGAGACAGCCGCAGTCCATCGCGCCGCCCGCTGTCACCGTCCCCTTCTCGGAAGCGACCGTGCCGGCGCGGCCCCAGGCTCCGCTCGTCCAGGCCGCCAATATCGATTTGCCGCCGCTGCCGCAGACCGACCCGGTGGTGCGTGAGCTCGTGGCCCGCCTGTCGTCTCATCCAACCGCTCTGGCGTGGCTGGCCACGCCGGGACTCATCAACAACTTCGCGGTGGTGACGCTCAACATCGCAGAAGGGCGGACGCCGGCGCAGTTCCTGCGGCCGATTGCACCACGGGGAGCCTTTCGGACGATGAGCTCTCGTGAGGGGTTGTTCGTGGACCCGCGGAGTTACGAGCGCTACAACCCCCATGGGGACGCGGTCGCCGCTCTCGATGCGGCCGGGACCGCGAGCCTGTACCTCACGCTCAAACCGCGCATCACCGATGCGTACCGCGAGCTCGGGTATCCGGACGGCGACTTCGATCGGGTGCTCGAACGTGCCATCGGCGTGCTGCTGCAGACGCCCACTCTCGACGAGAAGATCACTCTGTCTCGCAAGAGTGTGACCTACACGTACAGCGACCCGAGCCTTCAGTCGCTGTCGCCGGCGCAGAAACAACTTCTGCGACTGGGGCCGCGCAACGCTCAGGCCGTTCGCGGCAAGCTCGAGGAGATCGCGGCACTCCTCAAGCTGCATCCTCGATAAGCACGTCGTGTTCTATGCGTCTGGCCGGCCGTATCCGCCTTCGTCGCTCTCGGCCGGGCGCACGCGGCCGTCGCGCAAGGCGATCGCCGTCGTGGGCTGATCGCGGCAGCGGTCGAACGCTTCCAGCAGTTGTTCGGCCGTGACGGCGCCGGAGCGCGAAATCTCGTGCGCGCGCACCAGCGTCGGGGTCGTGCCGGTCAGGAACAGATACTTGTCGCAGATCCCGGCGAGGTCGGACAGCCGCGGCGACGACAGCACGACGGCCGCGCCACGGTCGCGCTTGGATTCGAGCGTCGAGCTCAGCCAGCGCGTGGCGTCCGGGTCGAGGCCATCCCAGGGGTCGTCGAGGACGATCAGGCGCAGCGGATGGCGGCCAAGGGCAGTACGAAGGCCGAGCCGCTGCCGGGTGCTGCGCGACAGCGAGCGGATGCGTCGCGCCTCAGTCATCACCACTTCGCCGGTGCCCAGATTGCCCCACGCCGCCGCCCGGACGAACCCCGGCAGGGTCGCTTCGCCCGCGAAGTAGGCGGTCGGCGCCTCCCGGAGCGCTCCGGGAGGAAGCCGGCCGTCGATGCGGACCTCCCCTGCCGCCGGCGGCACGAAGCCGACGAGTGTGCGCAACAGCGTCGTCTTGCCGGACCCGTTGGCGCCCACCACGCCGAGCACCTGCCCCTGGCGCAGCTCGAACGACACGCCTTGCAGCAGCAGGCGGCGCTTCCGGGAAGCGGACAGCTGCCGGGCCGACAGCACGATGTCGATCACGCGACGGTCTCCAGCGGCGCATGGGTGCGGCGGTGCCACGCAAGAGCGCCGACGACCGACGCGACGGCGCAGAGGAAGCCAGGCCCGAGCGTGCCGGCTGGCAGATCCGTGGCGTCGAGGCCGATGAGCGCCATCGGGTACGCCACGACCGCGAGCGCCCCCACCAGGCTGGCGTAGGGTGCCCGCACCGCCGCCACCAGATCCGCCTGACCGGAGGGCACGACCGCGAGCGACGTGACGAGCAGCAGCAGCCAGCCGATGGCGGCCGCGAAGCGGGGCAGCGGCGTCGTCAGCGCCCACGGGAGACTCGAGGCGAGGCCCAGCGCGACGAGGCTGCCGGACGTCAGCGCCGAGGGTGACGTATTCGAGACCATCCGCTCGATAGCCGCCACCGCCAGCCAGATCGCCACGCCGGGCGCAATCGAGGCGATCCAATGCGCCACGAGCAGCGCCGGTGCCGGCACTCCGCGAGCCAGCACCAGATCGTAGAACCCCCGGCGCAACGCCAGACTGAAGCCTGAAGACGCCGCGAAGATCTGCAGCACCAGGATCGGCGTGAGCACCGTCCGGCCCGGCACCAATCCGTTCGCCATCGCCGCGCACCCGGCGCCGGCCGCCGCGCACAACGCCATCACGATCGGCCGTGTAACCGGCGGCGCGGCGCGGAAGAACGCCACCAGGAAGAAGAACGTGTGCACGCTACTCCTTGGCGCTGGCATCGGTGTCGTCGGCGGGCACCCGCGCCCAGGCGGGCACCTGCTTCGCCGAACCGCTGGCGTCCTTCGTTGCGTAGCGGAGATACGCTTGCAGCGTGTGATAGCTGATGTCGAGCAGCCGGCAGGCGTGGCGCTTGTTGCGACCGCACCGCTCGAAGACCAGCCGCGCGTAGCGGCTGCCCCAGGCCCGCATGGTTTCGGTGCGCGCCAATGAGGGCGCCAGCACCTCGGCGTACTCGCCCCGTACCTGCGGCGGCAGGTCGTCGAGCTCGATGCGATCCGACTCGGTGAGGGCGACCGCGCGCTCGATCACGCGTTCGAGTTCGCGCACGTTGCCGGGCCAGCGGTGGAGACGCAGGGCGTCGAGCGCCCCTTCCGAGAGCGAGAGCTCGCGAACGTGCCCGTGGCGCGCGAGGAAATAGCGCGCCAACTCGGTGACGTCGTCACGACGCTCCCGGAGTGGTGGCACGCGGATTTCGACGCCGCTCAACCGGTAGTAGAGGTCGGCGCGGAAGAGCCCCTTCTCCACCATGTCCGAGAGAGGACGGTTGGTCGCCGCCACGATGCGCGTGTTCACCCGCTTGGTGCCCGTGCCACCGACGCGTTCGACCGCCAGGTCCTGCACCGCCCGCAGCAGTTTCGCCTGCGCCGACAGCGACAGATCGGATACTTCGTCGAGAAAGAGGGTGCCCATGTCGGAGTGCTCGAACTTGCCGCGGCGGCCACGCACGCCGGTCGCCGTTCGTTCCTCGATGCCGAAGAGCTCGGCCTCGAGCAGCGTCTCGACGACCGCCGCGCAGTTGACCGCCACGAAGGGACCACGCCGCCGCCGGCTCAGCTCGTGGATCTGCCGCGCCACGAGCTCTTTGCCCGTACCGCTCTCACCCTCGATCAGGGCGGTGAAGTCCGTCGTGGCAACCCGTTCGACGCGCTGCCGCAACCCTTCCATGCCCGGGCTCGACCCGATGAGGGGAGCGGCGCCATCCCGCAAACGGTGCGGCGACAGCGGCTTGACCCGGCACGCCTCGAGCACCAGTCCGCCGAGCTGTGCCGCAGCGTCCAGTAGATCGAGATCGCCCTCGTCCAGTACCCGCGACGGATCGGTGAACGCCTCGAGCACGGCTTGGATGCGCGGATCGCTCGTCGGCACGTCGAGCACGATCGATCCGGCCGTGCGCGTCGGCGTGACCAGGCGCGCCTGATAGCGTGCGGGCACCTCCCGGAGCCGGATCGCACGGATCGCCAGCAGTTGCCGAAGCTCCTGCTCGAAGATGGAGGACAGGTCACCGTCTCCTGCCGTCCGCAGCCCGGTGCCGAGCGCGAGCAGAACCTGTCGCAGGTCGGGCCGCGCGGGCGCCTGACCGGATCGACCAACGACTGGTGTCAGGGCCTCTCTCTCGTCGGACATCAGCATTTACCCTTCCTCCGCGGCACGTCTGCTCGCTTCTGAGTTCGGGTAGACGCTGCCCGCAAACGCCCCTGAAGTGGCGTTCTGGGTAGCGGCTACCCAGTCCGGTGTCGAATTCACCCGCCGTTCGAAGGCCAGCGCCGCCCGGTAATGGAGCGTGTCTGCCGTCACCACATGGACCCACGCGCGTGTCACGCGGCTTCGCACCAAAGTTCGTCCCTCGCGGGTAACGACATGCACTTCAACGTGCGTGCCGGGCAGGAGCCGCGCCCTGCTTTCGACGAGCGCCCCGGTGTCGGACACGTCCACGATGGCGAGCTCGCGGCCCGCGCGAAGACGCGCGCAGCACAGCGGCTCGTCCGCTGCGGGCATCCGCCGGGCTGCCGTTCGACGTTCTCCATGCATCAGAACCCCTCGACCCAGTCGCCGCGCGCCACGACGAAACGTTCGATTCGCACCCGCGCCGTCACACCGAGCACGCGGATCGCAAAGCGGGTTCCATCGCGGCTTCGCAGGTAGAGGCTGCCGGTCGTCGCAGTACCGTCTGGCGAGAACGAAAACAGCCTCACCATCCCCTCGTCGGTGACGGCCACACCCGGAAAGAGCGCCGCGAGCATCGTCGGACCGTCGAGACGGGACTCGACGCCGTCGTCGATTTCGCGCGTCAGTACCCCGTTGCGGTTCGTGTCGGCAAACGACGACAACTCGGCGTTCAAATCGCGCCCGTCGATCCGCACGGCCACCGCGGCGCCGCGGCCGACCGCCCGCGCCCGCGCCTGCGCGAAGCGCGCCGCGACGAATCTGGAGGCGGCCCAGCCGCGAGCGCGGTCGACTCCGGCGAGTGAGACCGGCACGGCCACCGCGGCGACGATGGCCACGATGGCGCACACGAGCAGGGCCTCGATCAGGGTGTAGCCAGACGCCCCAGCGGGCCGCGGGCCCGACTGCCCGCGGCCCGGACGCCACGACGCTACGGCGCAGCAGTCCGCGCGCTCGCGACCGTGACGAGCGGCTTGAGCTTGAGGAAGTTCTTCTCGCCGATCCCGCGTACGTTCATCAGGTCCTCGGCCTTCTCTGGAAGGATCGTCAGCTCAATGTTGATGCGGGTGCATTCACGGTGCGCCCACCAGCTGCGCCCACCACTGACGGCCGTAGGGCGTTGGACCGACGGTCGGACGCAGGGACTAAGGTCAGCGTGCGGACAGGACGGCTCAAAGCCGGGACGCCCTGGCGATCG
>DATMDI010000464.1:0-4302 GCA_035557875.1 Vicinamibacterales bacterium | reverse complement strand
GCGCGCCTCCAGCACGCGTTGCGGCAGGAGGAACCCGTCGGTCGTGATCAGATCGACCTGCGGATGGCTGGGCCAGCGCGAGAGCAATGCCTGCAGCACGCGCGACGTCGTGCTCTTGCCCACCGCGACACTGCCGGCCAGGCCGATGACGAACGGGACGCGCGGCGTATCGGTGCCGAGGAACGTCGCGCTGGCGTGGTGCAGGTTCTGGGTCGCCCCGATGTAGAGGTTCAGCAGGCGTGACAGCGGCAGGTAGATGTCGGCCACCTCGTCGAGCGACATCCACTCGTTGACACCGACGAGGCCGCGAAGCTGCGACTCGGTGAGCGGCAGCGGCGTGGCCGCCCGCAGCGCCGCCCACTGCGCGCGGGTGAACTCCATGAACCGCGACACGGCCGTCACGGTCACAGGGCCCTCACCAGCAGGGCGGCCGCCATCCCGAATCCGATGGCGACGATGACGCGGCGCACGGCCACGCGCCCCATGCGGCGCGCCAGACTGGGACCGCCCACGCCCCCGAGCACCGCGCCGCCCGCCATTACCGCAGCGTCCTGCCAGATGACGAGGCCGCTCGCGACGAAGTAGGCCGCGGCGATACCGTTGATGCAGACGGCCAGGACGTTCTTCACCGCGTTCATCTGGTGGATGTCGGTGTGGCCCATCAGGCTGAGGGCCGCCAGCATGAGAATGCCGATGCCGGCGCCGAAGTAGCCGCCATAGACGCCCACGCCGGCCTGGAACACCATCGCCCACGAGAGCCACGGCGACCGCGCGTTGGTATGGATCGCCGAGAGGTCGAAGCGCCGCTGGATAGCTTCCTGCGCCGCGAGCAGACAGGTGGCAAAGAAGATGAGGAGCGGCACCAGGCGGTCGAAAATCTCGGCGGGGGTCCGCGACAGGAGAAAGGCGCCGAGCAGCCCCCCGGCAAGGCTTGGCACCGCCAGCGCCCACAGGCTGCGTTCGGCGTCGCGCAGCTCACGGCGATACCCCCACACGCTGCCGAGCGACCCGGGCCAGAGCGCCACGGTGCTGGTGGCGTTGGCGGCAATCGACGGCACGCCCAGCCAGATCAGCGCCGGAAACGACAGCAGCGTGCCCCCGCCGGCCACCGAGTTGATCATCCCGGCGCCGAACGCCGACCCGAACACGAGTAGCTGATGCACTCTGGCGGCAAGGATACTCTGTCGCTTGCTGCGGACAGACGGCAGGAGGGCGGGGCGCTGCCCGCGGGAATTCTTCAGCACCCGAACCGATCCCGACTGGCCCGGCCTTTGCCTCAAATGGGCTGGAGTGCGGTCTCACGTGGGGGCAGGGATGCGGCAGATAACACTGTGCGTCGTCGTGATGCTCGGCATCCTGGCAGCCGCCGAGGCGCGGGCCCAGGACGACCCACCTGGAACGTCGGCGATCAGCGACATTCCCAAGCCGGACTTCCTGTTCGGCCGCCCGCGCGGCTCGGTCGGCTTCCGCGGCAACTGGCTGTTCGCGCGGGCCGACAGCGATTGGTACGCTTTCGTGAGCGACCAATTGACGCTGGGTCAGAAGGATTTCAACGCGCCCGGCTTTGCCGTGGACGTCAGCCTTCCGATCAGCCGCCGGGCGGAGACCGTGATCGGCTTCGACTTCAACCAGGCCAAGACGGAGTCGGAGTATCGCGACTTCGTGGACAACAATCGTCTCCCCATCAACCAGACCACCCGGCTGCAGACGCTCGGCATCACCGGCAGCCTGAAGCTCGCGCTGCTGGAGCGCGGCCTCGAGGTGAGCCGGCTGGCGTGGGTGCCGCGGCACGTCGTCCCGTACGTCGGCGCCGGCGGCGGCGTCCTGCACTACGATCTCGAGCAGTTCGGCGACTTCGTCGATTTCCAGGATCTCTCGGTCTTCCCGAGCACGTTCACGTCGGGTGGGTGGTCACCCACGGCGCATGCGTTCGCGGGCGTGGACGTCCTGGTGCTGAAGCGGGTGTACGTGACGTTCGATGCCCGCTACCAGTGGTCGCGGGCGAGCTTGAGCAGCACGTGGGTGGACTTCGAGCCGATCGACCTGGCCGGGTTCAAGCTGGCGGCCGGCGCCAGTCTGCTCTTCTAGGAGGCACGATGACAGGGTCGCCTTCGACGCGTTCGTGGCTTCGACTTCCGCTGCTCGCGGCCGGCCTCGGGCTCGCGCTCGTCGTCGCCGCGGCGACGACGGCCAGCGCGCAGGTTGCAGATCGGCGCTGGAACGACTGGCTCGGATGCTGGAACCTGGTCGCCGACGGCAACGTCGCACGGCTGCCGCCGGCCGAAACCGCGGCGGACGGCGTCACCGGACCCATCCGCCCCGGGAGCAGCCGCGACGCGCGCATCTGCGTGTCGCCGGAGCAGGGCGGCGCGGAGCTCCGGACGCTGGTCGGCGAGCAGCAGGTCCTGTCGCAGACGATCGTCGCCGACGCCGCCGATCACCAAGTGGCCGATGGCGGCTGCACCGGCACGCAACGCGCGCAGTGGTCCGCCGACGGGCTGCGCCTGTTCACGCACGCGCAGGTCAGTTGTGAAGGGCAGCCGGTCCGCACCGTCAGCGGCCTGACGCTCATGTCGCCGGGTGGAGAGTGGGTGGACGTACAGGCCGTGACAATCGGGGAAACCGACAGCGTGCGGGTTCGCCGGTTCCGCCCGTCGCCCGATCGGGCCCTGGCGGGCATGCCCGCAGCCGCGGTTCGCCTGCAGATCGAGCACGTGAAGGAGGCCTCGAAGCACGTGTCTCCGCGCGCGATTGAGGCGGCGTTGATGGAAACCTCGGCGCGGTTCCCGCTCTCGTCGCGCGTGCTCGTCGATCTCGACAAGGCCGGCGTAGACGATCGCGTGACCGATCTGATGGTGGCCCTTTCCTACCCGCGATCGTTCGCCGTGCGCCCCTCGGGTCCCGACGATCGGCTCACCCCATTTCCGCCGCTCTACCCCGGCGGAGCCGATTTCGTCGACGCCAGCTACGACTACCCCTACTTCTTCGGGCCCTATTACTCGAACTACTACTACTCGCCCTACTTCTTCTCGCCTTTCGGCTACTCGTATCTCCGCTACTACCCGTACTACCCCTACTACGCGCCTCCAGTCGTCATCGTCGGCGACGGCGGCGGCGGCGGCGACTTCGACGGTGACGATGTGCGCCCACCCGAGAACGGCCGGGCGGTCAACGGCCGCGGCTACACCCGTGTCGATCGCCGTGACGACAGCGGTGGCTCGGGCGGCCCGGACCCCACGCCGCGGTCGAACGGCTCGTCGGGCGCGTCAGTCTCCAAGCGCGGTTACACGGCGGGCGATACCTCCAGCAGCGCCTCGGCGCCGAGCAGTTCAGGGAGCAGCTCTGGCGGGAGTTCCGGGGCTTCGAGCGGCGGCTCGTCGTCGGGCGGCGACGGTGGCGGCCGAAGCGCGGTGCCGCGTTAGGGTGAGCGCGCCGGGACGAATGCGCGTCCGCGCGTGATATTCTGCAGCCCTTTCGAGGTCCGGACTGGGCCGTTGCGGGCCGGTCCGGTCTCGTCAGCGGCGCCGGTAGGGGCGTCGCGGCAGCCCAGGGCACGAGCAGAGCTTCCGGAGACGACGCATGGACCCGTTCACCGCGCCTCGCGCGCGGACGCTCTACGCCGCGACGGCTGTGCTGCTGGTCAGCGCGGCCGCGGTACCGCAAGGGCAGAACGTCGCGGCGCCGCCGCCGGTGCAGTGGGCCACGCCGCCGCTGCCTGAATCTCCCATCCTCCTGCAGTCGGCCGAAGTTCGCGACCTTCGCGTCACGGTGCTCAGCCGGACGCTCGAGCAGCCGTGGTCGCTCACGTTCCTGCCCGGCGGCGAGATGCTCGTCACCGAACGTCCGGGCCGCATCCGCATCTTCCGCAACGGCGTCCTCGATCCCGCACCCGTGGCCGGCGCACCGAAAGTGCGCGCGGCCGGGCTTCAGGGTCTGATGGACATCGTGCTCCACCCGCGCTTCGCCGAGAACCGTTTCGTCTACCTCTCGTACCACAAGCCGGTCCCGACGGGCCGCACGCTCGGGAACGGCCAACCCGAACTCGCGGGCGAGAGCACGCTCGCCCGCGGCGTGTGGGATGGGAAGGCGATCACCGGCCTGACCGACATCTTCGCCACCGGCGCCACCGGCACCGAGTCGTCGCGCATCGCCTTCGGCCGCGACGGCATGCTCTACATGACGGTGAGCGCGCCCGGCACGGGACCGGCGGTGGTGCGATCGCAAGATCCGTCTGATTACGCCGGCAAGGTGATTCGGCTCCGCGACGACGGCACCATTCCGCCCGACAATCCGTTCGCCGCC
>DATMDI010000463.1:0-7532 GCA_035557875.1 Vicinamibacterales bacterium | reverse complement strand
CTCGAGACGCCGGCTTCGAGCAGCAGCTTGCTCGTGACCGTCGAGGTGTAGGTCGCCTGGATGACGCTCTGGTAGGTGTTGGCATAGCCGAACGCGCCGCCCTGCGTGCCCTGCGCGCCGCTGGCCGCTTCGGGCGCCACGTTGGTCGTCGTGCCGCTGGCGACCCAATCGGTTCCGCGGCTCCGGCAGGCGCCGTCCTGTTTTTCGGTGGTCGTCGTCGAGCCGTTGCACTGCTTCTGGTAGTCGTAATAGAAGCCGACCTTGTTGCGCGGCGTCACCTGCGACGTGAGACGGATGGCCGTGATCGTCGTGGCCACCGCGCTGCGCGCCTGGATGTTGCGGTCTGGATCGTAGCTCCAGCTGTTCGCGTTGCCCGCGTTCTTGTTGGCGAACATCCCGAGGATGGCGTCGTGTGAGCCGATGTCGCGATAGTTGCCGAAGAACCAGAGCTTGTCGCGCTTGATCGGTCCGCCGACCGACGCGCTCACGTCCCAGTTCTGATAGAGCGCCGGCGGCTCCGGCAGACCGAACGCCTTGAGCCGGTCGTCGATGTTGCTGCCCTGCGACCACTGGCCGGCGTTGCTGAAGAAGCCGCTGCCCGAGAAGGTGTTGCCGCCGGTCTTCGGCACGAAGTTGACGGTGGCGCCGCCCATCTCGGTCTCGCCGAGACCGCCCGACAGCGTCATCTGCATTTCCTGCGAGTTCGACGTGTCGACGATGTAGCCCGACACGCCGCCGCCGTTGAACGCCGAGCCGACGCTCAGGCCGTCCACCGACACGCGGCCTTCGTTGCCGCGGCCGCCGTGGCTGTAGAAGATCCGCATCGAGGGCATCAGGTCGATCTGGTTGCTGCCGCCCGTGACCGAGGGCACCAGGAACACGAGGGCGTTGTAGCCGCGCGTGGCCGGGAGCGCCTTCAGGGTTTCGTCGTCCACGATCTGCTGACGGCGCGTGCTCTGCACGTCGACGATCGGGCTCTCGCCGGTGACGGTGATGGTTTCCTGCACGCCGCCGACACGTAACTCGCCGTTGATGGTCTGGACGCCGGCGCCCGCCACCTCGACGGCGTCGCGCTTGACGACGGAGAACCCGGGCAGCGTCATGGTGAGGCTGTAGGTGCCGGGGGGCAGTTCGGTGATGCGGTACTGCCCGGTGCCGTCGGTCGTGGCGCTGCGGACTTTCTCGATGAGGACCGGACTGGCGGCCTCGACGGTGACGCCCGGCAGTACAGCACCGGACGCATCACGAACGACGCCTGCAATGGTTGCCTGCGCAGACGCCGTTGAGGGGAACAGGGCCGCGATCGCCACGACGGCGAGCGCCCACGTCACCTTCACGGCTCGGGGTCCCAAGAGCGACCTGGTCCGGGCTCCGACTTCGTGCATACCTTCTCCTCTGTTGGCTGCCGCAGCCCGCGGCAACACGCCTTGTATAGCCCCTGGGATACGGATGAGTCAACGACGAAATAACCCAAACGTATTAGCTAATCCGGGTGGACGCGGACAAAGCAAGTTTCGCGCCCCGCCGGAGGAGCCCATTGGTCGCGATTCGGCGTGCATTTTCGAGGGAAATTGGGAGGACTGCCTCCAAATCGTTGGAGGACTTACGTTCGCCGAATTGGATTGCGCGGAAAAGCCAAGACCAGGGATTTCCCCTGGTCTTGGCTGTTGTGGCAGGTGGGCAGGTGGCCTACCTGCTTACCTGCCTAGTCAGAAGTCCACCGTCACATTGAAGCGGAGGAACCGGGGATTGAGCAGCGTCACTTCCTGGCGGTAGGTGGCGCCATCGGTGCCGAAGTTCTGGTTGAACGTCGTCCCGGTGTTGGTGTTGAAGATGTTGTAGAGGTCGATGCCGACGTTGGTGCGGGTGCGTCCGAAGCGCAGGATCTTGGCAAACCGCATGTCCACGGCGTTGATGCGGGGGCCATACACCTCGCCCGGCTTCACCAGGTTGATCGACTGGGTCGCCGCGCCGCCGGGCAGCGGCCGGCCGATCGCCGCCAGCACCTGCGCCGAGGTGACGTCGTAGTTGGCGTTGAGCGACAGTCCGTTGGTCGCCACCGCGTCCTGCGTCGTCTGCGGCACGTTGTTGGCGATCGAGCGGGCAATGGCGCTCACCAGGACGTCGATCTTCGGAATCGTGTACGAGGCCAGCCCGCGCACGTTGGTCTGCCACGGCTCGTTCACCGCGCACGCATCGACCTGCGAGATGCCGGTGCCGAAGGCCACGTTCAACGTCGACTCGGGCAGCGACGCCTGCACCTCGCAGGTGTCGCGCACGCCGCGGCCGGTCGAGGCGCCAATCTGCAGGTTCACGCCGTTGGTCATGCGCGCGTTCACGTCGTAGTCGAGGCCGTGCCAGTAATAGGTGACGTCGCCGTAGTCCTTGGCGAACGTGAAGTAGTTGTCGAACTGGCCGAACTTGGCCTCCTTCACCAGGAAGAACGACACCGGGTAGCCGCCGCCCTCCGGCAGGAACTCGTTGCGCGGCGCGGTAATCGTCACCTGGTCGAAGTCGCTGGCACCGACCGCCCGGTTGTCGGTGTAGTAGAAATTGCCCCACCACCGGCGGTTGTAGCCGAGCGTGCCCGACACCCGCGGCATCAGCTCCTGCTGGACCGAGACGCCGAACTGCCAATCGTACGGGCGCGATCCCCAGCCCTCGAGCGTCGCCGGATTCACGACCGTGCCGCTGGTGGACTTGCCGAAGTTCTGGTTCGCCCATGGACCGCACTCGCCGTTGGCCTGCGCGTTGTTCAGGTCGCAGTCGGCCACGTAGTCGGTGTCGGCGTCGAACCAGCTCCGGTCGGTGCTCTGGGCGAACGACACCGACGGGTTGCCCGACGTGAACACGCTCTCGTTGTTGGCCGGCTGCAGGTACTTGCTCACGCTCACCTTGAACGAGGTCTTGCCGTTCCCGAACACGTCGTAGGCCAGCCCCATGCGCGGCGTGATGTCGCTGAAGCCCTTCACGCCGTCCGTCTTCGGAAACAGGATCGGCGCCGAGTTGTAGGGCGTGGGCGCGGTAATGCCGTTCGTGCCGTCGCCGGGGAACCAGCTCCAGGCGTGCTCGTAGCGCACCGCTCCCTGCACCGTGAGGCGGTTGTGCGTCCACTGATCCTGCACGTAGAAGGCGTCGTAGCGCACGCGGTTCGCCCAGGCGTGGTTGGAGATCTGCTGCGTGAGGCTGATCGGGAAGCCGTCGAAGAACAGGTAGTTCTGGATCCCCGAGCTCACCGACGTGCGGGTCTGGTTCTCCACGAGGTATCCGGCGTTGTAGCCGGCCTTGAGATTGTGCGAGCCGGTGACGTACGCCGCCGACGCACGCCACACGTTGTGCTGCTGGTCGAGGCCATAGTTGTTGCCGAAGAAGCTCCAGGGCGCGCGATAGGCGTAGAACGGCAGCGGCACGCCGCTCCCCGGATGCGGCACGAGCTCGACGACGGGAATGAGATCGAGCAGCGCTCCCGCCGGAGGCGTGCCGCCCCAGCGGCTGTTGAGCGACGAGAGCCCGGCTTCGAGCAGGAGTTTATTGGTGACCGGCGACGTCCACGACGCCTGGACGATCTTCTCGCGGTCGTCCCACACGTTGCCCGACTCGGGTGAGCCGTTGTTGAAGCCGCCGTTCAGGGCAATCCAGTCGTCGCCGCGATCGCGGCACTGCTTGCCGCCCTTCTCGTACGCCGACCCGGTGCAGTTCTTCTGATAGTCCTCGTAGAAGCCGAGCTTGTTGCGCGGGGTCAACTGGCCGGTGAGACGGATCGCGGCGATCTTCTTGTCGTTGGCGTTGCGGGCCTGGATGCTCCGATCCTCGACGTAGCTCCACGCGTTGGGATCGCCGGCGTTCTTGTTGCCGTACTGGCCCGGCACGTCGGCCATGGAGCCGAACGAGCGCACGTTGCCGTAGAACCAGAGCCGGTCGCGCACGATCGGGCCGCCCAGGGCGAAGCTGCTGTCCCAGTTCTTGTGCAGGGTCGGCACGTCGGGGATGAACGCCTGCTGCCGCGCGTCGACGTTGTTGCCGTACGACCAGTCGCCGGCCCAGCTCTGGAACCCCTCGCCGCTGAAGCTGTTGCCGCCGGTTTTCGGGATGATGTTGAAGGCCGGGCCGCCGCGATCGGTCTCACCGAGGCCGCCCACTACGGTCACCTGGACTTCGGCGGCGCTCTGCGTCGGGTAGCCGAACGAGGAAACGCCGCCGCCGTTGAACGAGGCGCCGACGTTCATGCCGTCGATCTGCACCGTGCCCTCGTTGCCGCGGCCGCCGTGCGCGGTGAAGAACACCATGGTCGGGTTGGTGCCGTTGTCGAGGCTGTTGTTCTGGATGCCGGGCACGGCCGAGAGCAGGTTGCCGTAGCCGCGCGAAGACGGGAGCGATTCGATGACGGAGTCGTCGAGCACGGTCTGTTTTTTCGTGCTCGTCTGCACGTCCACGACCGGCGTCTCGCCGCTGACGGTGATCGTCTCCTGCACGCCGCCGACACGCATGTCGGCATTGATCGACAGGATGGCGCCGCCGCTGACTTCCACGTTCTCGCGCTTCACCTGCGAGAAGCCGGTCAGCGAAAAGGTCAGGGTGTAGGTGCCGGGCCGCAGGTTCTCGAGCCGGTACTGCCCGGTGCCGTCGCTGACGGCGGTGCGGATCTTTTCGATCAGGGCCGGGCTGGCGGCCTCGACCGTCACACCGGGGAGCACGCCCCCGGACGCATCGCGAACCACGCCGGCGATCGACGACTGCGCCATGGCCGACGACGGCAGGAGCGCCACGATTGCCAGCACCGCGCCCGACAAGAGCCATTTCGCGTGCCGGGTGCGCGAGTGCCCGGGCCGCGTGGAGCCGACTTCAGTCATTGCTGCATGTCCTCCGAGATAAGGGGTCCAGATCCGAGGCGCCCGGCCAGGCACGTCATTGACACACACGCATAGATCACGGCAAACCAAGAGCGGATCGAAGGCGTGACATGGCCAGCCTCGAGGGCACGACGAGATGAGCTAACGTGTTGTGACGATGGATTATGTCTTGCTGTTCACAGCCGTCTAGATTAATTTTTGCTGGAGTCGTAGCAATACCGTTACGGCATAGAACGCGGCCGTCAGCGGCATACCTCACGAGACGTGACGCAGAGGGTAGACTGAGCCACGACATGGCGCGGTGGCCGGTAGTCGTGGCGTGCGTGGCCGGCGTGGTGCTCCTCGCGCCACGCCAACTGGCCGCTCAGGGGCCGGGGCCGAAACAGGCCTTCACCGGCGCATTGGCCCGCTTCAGCCTCGCGCTCGACGGCGCCTACGGCGACGAAGGGCCCGCGGCGGCGGAGAGCCTGTCGCAGATGGAGCGGGTTCGGCAGCAGTGGGACTCGCTGATCCGAACCTACGAAACGGGGCTGGCGGCCGAAGTGGGCGGCGCACCGGCGGACGTCGCCGCGCGGATGCACCTGGCGCTTGCGGGCGAGTATCTCGAGCGCCACCGGTTCCGCGACGCCCAGCGCGAGCTCGCCGCGGCCATCACCCTCGACCCCAACCGGCCTGAGGCGCTGACCGTCCGCGGACTCATCGAGGCCCAGCTCACCGCCCAGCCCCGCGAGGCGCTCGACGATCTGCGGCGCGCCGCGGCGCTGACACCGCACCATCCGGTCCGCGCCTATCTCTTCGGGCGCCAACTGCTCGCAACGGCGGATCAGGCGGACAGCGCGGCCGCCGCGCTGGAACGCTTCGTTGCGGCGCAGGCAGCCGCCGGGCCGGCTCCCGATGGCGCGCCGTTCGTGAGGCTCGGGCTGGTCGACGAAGTGGCCGGCATCGAACCGTTTTTTCCGCCTGCCCCCTACCGCGCCGGCTATCAGCTGTTGGCGGAGGGCCGCTACGAGGACGCCTTGACCCGGCTGAAAACCGCCGCCGCGACCGACCCTTTGATCGCAACTCCGCCCGGCGTGGCCGAGCAGCTGCGGCAGGCAGGTGCCGCGCTCCGGAACGGCGACACGGGTACCGCGGTGTCACGTCTCGAGTCGGCGGTGGCCGCGGCACCAGGGGCGGCGGAGGCGCACCGCCTGCTGGGCCTGGCGCGTCTCGCCGACGACGACACCGCGCGCGGGGTGACCGCGCTCCGCCAGGCGATCGGCCTGGACGCGACATACGAGCGTCCACGCATCGACCTGGCACGCGCCCTCTTTGCCGGCGAACAGTTCGGCGACACGGTGACCGTGCTGACCGACACGCTGGCCGCGATTCCCGACTCGGGGCGCGCGCGGTATCTGCTCGCGCTCGCCTACCAGCGCCAGGGCGACTACGACGCGGCCATGACCGAGCTGGGCCGCGCGGCCGCGCTCGAACCGCTGCTCGGTCTCAACAGCGTCTATCAGACGCTCGGCGCGCTGCGTCGATCGCAGCAGGACTACGCCGGTGCCATCGACGCGTTCTCGCGGCGGGTGGCGCTGGTGCCGAACGATCCGGCCGCGCACCACGAGCTGGCCGAGATGTACTTCCGCATCGGCCGGCTCACCGAAGCGCTGGCGGAGTTCACGGCGGCGGTGATGATCGCGCCGACCCGGGCCGACTCGCACGCTGGCCTGGCGCAGGTCCGCCTGCGGGAGGGGCGATTCGAAGCCGCGGCTGCCGCGGCACGCCGCGCCGTCGCCGTCGATCCCGCGCACAAGGAAGCGCGCTACGTCCTGGCGACGTCGCTGCTGCGGCTCGGCCAGACCGACGAGGGCACTCGCGAGCTGGAGGTCTACGAGCGGCTCCAGGCCGAGGCGACGGCGTTGCAGTCGAAACGGCTCGAGCTCGGGGCGCTGCGGCGTGACGCGACGGTGAGCACCGCCGCCGGCGACCACGATCGGGCCGTCGCCTTGCTGCGGAAGGCGCTCGACGCCGATCCCGGCGATCCGCAGGCGGAGCTCGAACTCGGATTGGCACTGCTTCGCGCCGGCAAACCCGCGGACGCGCTGCCCCATCTCAGGGCTGGAGCGGCTGACGCCGCGCCCGACGTGCACCTCCGTCTCGCCGAGGCCTACGCTGCTACCGGGCAGATCGAGAGCAGCCGGCGGGAGCGTGCGCTCTATGCCCAGGCCCGCCAGGACGCGCTGCGGCGCGCCGGAGCCGCACGATGAGCGCGCCGCGCTGGCTCGTCGTCTTCGCCCTGGTCGTCGGCGCTGGCGTGCTGGCGATGGCGGCCCAGCGAGGCGCGGCGCCCGGGGCGGCCGCCGTCCCACAGTTCGAGAACGTCGCGGCGGCCCAGGGTCTCGACTTCACCCATGTCAGCGGCGCGAGCCCGTCGCGGCATCTCTACGAAATCATGAGCGGCGGCGGACTGTTCCTCGACTACGACAACGACGGCTGGCAGGACCTGCTGCTGGTGGACGGCGGGTCGGTCGCGGACACCGCGGTGGCCGGACGCGCCCGGCATCGCCTGTTCCGGAACCGCGGCGCCGGGGCGCTCGACGACGTGACCGCCACTGCAGGCCTCGGCCATCCCGGCTACGGCATGGGCGCGTGCGCCGCCGACTACGACAACGACGGCTGGATCGACGTCTACGTGACCAG
>DATMDI010000462.1:0-14265 GCA_035557875.1 Vicinamibacterales bacterium | reverse complement strand
CGGTCTGCGTCTGATAACGCACGGCGAAGGATGTTCTCCACGGCGTCCATGGTCAGAGAGCGGAGGACGAACACCTTCGAGCGCGACAGCAGCGCCGCGTTCACCTCGAACGAGGGGTTTTCGGTGGTCGCGCCGATGAGGACGATGTCGCCGGCTTCGACCCGCGGCAGGAACGCGTCCTGCTGCGCCTTGTTGAAGCGGTGGATCTCGTCCACGAAGACGATGGTGCGCCGGCCGGTGCGCTGCCGCCGGTCCTGCGCCGCGGCCATCACCTCCTTGATCTCCTTGATGCCGGCGAGCACCGCGCTGAAGGGCACGAAGCGCGCCTGCGTCAGCTCCGCGATCACGCGCGCCAGGGTGGTCTTGCCCGTCCCCGGCGGCCCCCACAGGATGATCGACTGGAGCACGTCCCGTTCGATCGCGAGACGCAGCGGCGTGCCCGGCGCGAGGATGTGCTCCTGGCCGACGATGTCGTCGAGCGTGCGCGGGCGCATCCGCTCGGCCAGCGGCGTTCCGCCCGTGGGCGAGCCAGGTTCGGCCGCCGCGAAGCCCTCGTCCTCGGGATCGCCGAACAGACTGCTCATGACGAGCGAGGCTCCGCTTTGGATCCGCCGGCACGCTGCCGCCGCGCGGCGTAGACGAGCACCGCCCCGGCCACCGCCGCGTTGAGCGACTCCACCTGCGGCGCCATCGGAATCGTGACCCGCGCGTCGCAGCGTTCGACCAGGTCGTCGGGCAGCCCCGGGCCTTCGCCGCCTATCCAGAGCCCGACCCGCCCGCGCCAGGCCGCCGCGTCGGGATCGACGCCGCCGCGCGCGACCGCCGCGACGCATCGCATCGAGGCCTGCCGCATCTCGGCCAGCACGGCGTCGGGGGCAACGCCCGTGACGACCGGCAGGCGCAGGGCGCTGCCCATGCTGCCGCGCAGCGCCTTCCACGCAAACGGGTTGGCCGAACTGCCGGTGACGAACGCGCCCGTTACCCCGCCGGCCTCCGCCGACCGCAGCAGCGCGCCCACGTTGCCCGGGTCCTGCACGTCGGCGATGGCGAGCACGAACGCATCGGAGGGCGCGCAGAGATCCACGCCGCTCTGCACGGATCGAAGAGCGATCGCGGCAATGCCTGACGGCGAGCGAACCGGGCTCGCGGCGTCGAAGGCGCGGTCGTCCGCTTCGGTGACGGGCAGCCCACGCTGTTGCAACTCGCGGGCGAGGCGGCCGGCCTCGTCAGGCCCGGCCAAGCGCGACGCCGAGACCAGAATCACCTCGAACCCGAGTCCGGCGTCGAGCGCTTCACCCACGAGGTGGGCGCCATCGAGCAGCACCCGCCGTCCGGCAGGGTCGGGGGCGGCGGCCAGCGCGCGGAACGCGGCGACGACGGGATTGTGGCGGCTCGAGATGGTGCGCACAGAGTGGAGGACCGTCACCGAAACGGCGGTCGAAGGGGCGCCGGGAGACGCCGGAGGTGAGCATAACAGACTGTGTTACAGTCTGATTTCTGGCGATGAAAGAGCGAATTCTCAAAAAATTCTACGATGAAATCGCGGTACTCGAGCGCGAAGTGAAGGTGGATCTCCCCAAGGAGATCCAGCGCGCGCGCGAGTTGGGCGACCTGCGTGAGAACGCTGAATACAAGGCCGCCAAGGAACGCCAGGATATCGTCAACGTCCGCATTTCCATGCTGAAGAAGCGCGTCGGCGAGATCTCGATGATCAACCTCGACCGCATCCCGCACGGCAAGGCGGGCTTCGGCTCGACCGTCCATCTCAAGTCCGCCAACGGCGATACGATCGTCTACCAACTCGTCATGCCCGAAGAGGCGGATGCCGAGAAGGGGATGATCTCCACCTCATCGCCCATCGGCCGCGCCATCCTCAACAAGGAAGAGGGCGACGAGATCAAGGTCGTCACGCCGAACGGCAACAAGGCCTTCGAGCTGATCAAGCTCATTACCATCCACGACGAAGCGTGACCTCTGTGTACTCCCCGGAGCGCCGGACAGCGGTGGTTCTCGCTGGAACGGGCGCTCATGGGGCGTATCACGCCGGCGTGCTGCGCGCGCTCGAGGAGGCCGGCGTCAAGGTGGACGTCTACGCCGGTCACGGTGTGGGCGCGGCCAACGCCGCCCTGGCCGCGATTGCCGGGCACGCCCGCTTGTGGGATGCCTCGGGCGTGTGGCGCGCGCCGGCCACGCGCGCCTGGTACGGCTGGAAGCGCTCGATCCGCTGGGCGGGCTGGCTGGTGGCGGGGCTGGCCACCGCGCTCATCGCCCCGGTGGCGCTCGTGGTGCTGACCGGGATCATCGTCTACCCGCTCGGTTTCCTGCTCGAAACCGCCGGCAGCGGCTTCGGTACCACGCTGCTCTCCGGCTACGCCGGCTGGTTGCAGGAGGCGTTTGCCGGCCCGCGGCTGCCGACGTTCGTGCCCCGTGTCGGCATGATCGTGGTGAGCGCGCTTGCCGTGCTCGTGTTCGTCGCCGCCATCCGGGCGGCGCGGGCGGGTTGGGCCCGCCGCGGGCGCGGCGTGGCGTGGTGGTGGGTATTCGGCGCCCCGTTCGACGCGGCGTCGGCGCGGGAGGCCTTCCTGACCGCGCTGTGGCATCTGATCCGCGGCGCGGCGCCGGCGGCGCGGCCGTCGATGTCGGCCCTTGGCCGTCGTTACACGGAGGTGCTGCTGGAGAGCCTGGGTCAACCGGGCTTTCGCGAGCTGATCGTGGTGGCCACCGATCTCGACACGCGGCGCGATCTGATCGGCGCGCTCGTCAGTGAGCCGTACGCGCCGCCCTTCCTGGCCGCGCGCCGCGACGCCGACCGGCGCGCGGAGGTGCTCGATTTCGCCGGGGACGGCCGCGATCGCGCGATCGACCTGGTGGCGGCGGCCCTGACGCCGCCCGTAGCGTTCGATCCCTGGCTGGTCGGCTTCGCGCCCGACAGCCACTGGCGCGGCGAGACGCATCGGTTGACGGACCGCCCCGGATCGGTGCACCGGCTGCTCGAAGAGGTGGCGGCGGCGGGCGTGACGCAGGTGATCGTGGCGAGCGCCTGCGCGCCGGAAGGGGACCCGCACCGGCTGCGGGCGCCGGGACTCGACCCGCGGCAGCGCCTCGGCGACTACATCACGGCGGTGGAGTCGGCGGCGCTGCGTGATGCGCTGCAGATGGCGCGGCTGCGGTTCGACGCCGTCTTCACCATCCGCCCGTCGCACAACGCTCTCGGCCCGTTCGACCTCGCCGGCGCCTTCGACCAGGCGTCCGAGCGCCGGCAGGATCTCGCCGAACTGGTCGACTGCGGCTACGACGACGCCTGCCGCCAGTTCATCGAACCGGTCGTCGGGGCGAGCGGCGACCTGCTGGCGCAGGCGCACACGGCGAGCCAGATGTAGGGGCCGCCGTTCAGGCGGGCAGTCAAATTGTAGGGGCCGCCTTCAGGCGGCCTGGGCCGGCCTGAAGCCGGCCCCCACGTCAGTTCTGCTCACTGGCCTTTGACTCGGCTTCGAGCAGCAGGGGCAGCGCCGTGTCGTGCCCCGGTGCGAGCAGTCCGGCGCCGGTGTAGGTGAGCAGCTTTTCGCGCGTGTCGGCGATGTCGAGATTGCGCATGGTGAGCTGGCCGATGCGATCCTGCGGCGTGAAGGCCGAGGCGCCTTTCTCCATCGTCAGCCGTTCCGGCTTGTAGGTGAGATTGGCGCTGCGCGTGTCGAGCAGCGAGTAGTCGTTGCCGCGCCGCAGTTCGACGACCACCTCGCCGGTAATCGCCTTGGCGACCCACCGCTGCGCCATCTCGCGAAACATCAGCGCCTGCGGGTCGAACCAGCGGCCTTGGTAGAGCAGCCGGCCGAGGCGACGTCCGCTGTCGCGATACTGCTCGATGGTGTCCTCGTTGTGGATGCCGGTCACCAGCCGCTCGTAGGCGATGAAGAGCAGCGCCATGCCGGGCGCCTCGTAGATGCCGCGGCTCTTGGCCTCGATGATGCGGTTCTCGATCTGGTCGCTCATGCCGAGCCCGTGCCGGCCGCCGATGCGGTTGGCCTCGAGCATCAGCGCCACCGGATCCCCGAACGAGTGGCCGTTGAGGGCGACCGGCACGCCCTCGTCGAAGCGGACCGAGACTTCCTCCGGTTTCACGGACACGTCCTCGCGCCACGAGGCGACCCCCATGATCGGCTCGACGATCTTGATGCCGGAGTTCAGCTGCTCGAGGTCTTTGGCCTCGTGCGTGGCGCCGAGGATGTTCGAGTCGGTGGAGTAGGCCTTCTCCGTGCTCATCTTGTAGCTGAGCCCGGCCCGCTCCATGTACTCGGACATCTCCTTGCGGCCGCCCAGTTCGTCGATGAACGCCTGATCGAGCCACGGCTTGTAGATGCGCAGCGCCGGATTGGCGAGCAGGCCGTAGCGGTAGAAGCGCTCGATGTCGTTGCCCTTGAACGTGCTGCCGTCGCCCCAGATGTGCACCGCGTCGTCGCGCATCGCCAGCACCAGCATCGTGCCGGTGACCGCGCGACCAAGCGGCGTGGTGTTGAAGTAGGGGACGCCGGCGGTGGTGATGTGGAAGGCCCCGCACTGCAGCGCGGCGATGCCTTCGTTGACCATCTGCGCGCGGCAGTCGATGAGCCGTGCCTTCTCGGCGCCATAGGCGAGTGCCTTGCGCGGGATCTCGTCGTAGTCGGGCTCGTCGGGCTGTCCGAGGTTGGCGGTGTACGCGTAGGGGATGGCGCCCTTCGCGCGCATCCAGTGCAGCGCGGCGCTGGTGTCGAGGCCGCCCGAGAACGCGATGCCCACTTTCTGGCCCGCGGGCACGGCTTGCAAAATGGTTGACATGAACTACCGATCATAATCGAGGCGTGTAGAATCGGCCGTGCCCTCCCGGGGCAGAAGGCTCAAGGCTCATGGCTCAAGGAAAAACGCTCCTCACGTTTGCCATCGCGGCGCTCATCGCGGTTTCCCTGATTGCGCAGCAGCCGAACCAGCGGGCGGAGTGGAACCAGCCGCAGAAGCCGTTCAAGGTGTTCGGTAACACCTACTGGATCGGCACGCGCGGGCTCGGGTCGGTGCTCATCACGTCGGATCGGGGGCACGTCCTGATCGACGGCGCGTTGCCCGAGTCGGTGCCGCAGATCCGCGATCACATCCGCGAGCTCGGGTTCAAGCTCGAGGACGTCCGGCTGCTGCTCAACTCCCACGTGCACTACGACCACGCCGGCGGCCTCGGCGAGCTGCAGCGGCTCACCGGCGCGCGCGTGGCCGCCAGCGCGCCCGCGGCCAAGGTGTTCGCGTCCGGCACGTCCGGCCCCGACGATCCACAGTACGGGATCCTGCCGCCGATCGAACGCCTCAAGGTCGCCGAAGTGATCCGCGAAGGGCAGGTCCTGAAGGTGGGCTCGCTGATCGTCGTGGCACATCTGACGCCGGGCCACACGCCCGGCGGCACCAGCTGGTCGTGGCGGTCGTGCGAGGGCGCACGCTGCCTGGACGTCGTCTACGCCGACAGCCTCAATCCGGTCTCGGCCGACGCTTTCAAATACACGACCAGCCCGCTGCGGCAGGAATTCGAGCAGAGCTACACGAGGCTGGAAATGGTGAAGTGCGACATCCTGCTGACGCCGCACCCGGCGTTCGCGGAGGTGTTCGAGAAGCTTGCGGCGCGCGACGCGGGCAAGGCCGACGCGTTCATCGACCCTGGCGCGTGCAAACGATACGTGGCGGCCGGGCGCCAGAACCTCGCGGCGCGAGTGGAGCGCGAGCGAGCGGGGCGATAACGCGCCGTCACGCCGCATCGCGGCCTCAGCCGTTCGAGGCGTACGGGCAGCGCCGATCCTGCCCAGCCGGGTAATAGCCCCTTCAGCCCCTTTGCTATAAGGTCAGGGCCGCTCGCGGTCGCGTTCGTGCGTCCAGTGTCGGATTCGGGTTGCCTGATCCAAGGATTGGAGGACCGGAATGGCGCGGTGGTGTCGAAGGGGCGTTCTGTTTGCAGTGTCGCTGGTCCTCGCCGTGCCGGTGCCGGCTCGCGCGCAGAGCGGCAGCGCCATCGCTGGAGTGGTGAAAGACGCGTCCGGTGCGGTCATGCCGGGTGTCTCGGTCGAAGCCGCGAGCCCCGCCCTGATCGAGAAGGTCCGGACGGCCGTCACCGACGGCGCCGGCCAGTACAAGATCGTCAACCTCGTGCCGGGGCCGTACACCGTGGTCTTCACGCTCGCCGGCTTCAATACCGTGCGGCGCGAGAGTCTCGAGCTCACGTCGTCGTTCACCGCCACCGTGAACGCAGAGATGCGGCTTGGCGCGCTCGAGGAAACCATCACCGTGTCCGGCGCGTCACCGACCATCGATACGCAGAACGTCGTGCAGCAGCAGGTGATGACGCGCGAGGTGCTCAACGCGATTCCGGCCGGCATGAAGTCGACCGGCCAGATCGGCGTGCTGATTCCAGGCGTCACCAGCACGAGTCAGGACGTCGGCGGCACGGCCTTTTCGGCGGTCGGCCTGGCGGTTCACGGCAGCCGTCTCAACGAGCAGGCCGCCCTGTACGACGGGATGAACTTCAATAACGGTCAGGGCCGCGGCGGCCAGTTCATCGCGATTGTCACCAACGATGCCACGGTGCAGGAGATGGCGATCGAGACTGCCGGCCTGTCGGCGGAGAGCGAGGCCAGCGGCGTCCGCGTGAACCTCGTGCCGCGCGATGGCGGGAACCGGTTCTCCGGTTTGTTGATCGGGTCGTTCTCCAACCACAACCTGCAGAGCGACAATCTCAACGACGACCTCACGGCCCGCGGCCTCACCTCGTCAACGCGGGTGAAGCGGACCTACGATGTCGACCCTGCGTTCGGCGGTCCGATCGTCAGGGACAAGCTCTGGTTCTGGGGATCGGTGCGGTGGCAGTCGTCGGAGCTCACGCTGGCCGGGATCTATTACAACCTCACGCCGACCGGACACGCCTACACACCCGATCTCAGCCGGCCGGCCGACAGCCTCGAGAAGAACCAGAACCAGAGCCTGCGGCTCACCTGGCAGGCGACGCCCCGCAACAAGATCAGCCTGCAGCATCAGAACGCGGGGCAGGAGCGTCCGTATTACGGCTACTCGCTGGGGCAGCTCACCAACGCGCCAGAGGCGATCTACTACTCGAAGTCGGCGCCGATGTACCAGTCGCAGGCCAGTTGGACGTCGCCGGCGACCAGCCGGCTGCTCTTCGAAGCGGGGGCGCTGTACAACAACAAGGACTATCCGACCCAGCCCCAGAAGACGAACGCGCCCAACCAGGTGGCGTATACCGACCTCGGCACCGGCTTCACCTGGGGCAACTATCCGAACACCTACGGCCACAACGCGAGCCACAACTTCAACGCCCGGTTTGCGGCCTCGTACGTGACCGGATCCCACGCGATCAAGGCCGGCTTCACCTTCATGCATCTGTGGGCCTGGACCTCGTCCGACGTGGTCAACAACGGCATGACGCTGCAGCTGCGCAACGGCGTGCCCACGCAGGTCACCGTGTTCGCGACGCCGTTCTCGTTCTACGAGCTCCTGAACGCCAACTACGGGCTCTTCGTGCAGGACCAGTGGACGCACAAGCGGCTCACCGTCAACGCCGGCGTCCGCTTCGACGCCCTCGAGAACATCGTGCCGGCGCAGACCATCGGGCCGGGCCCGCAGGTGCCGACGCGGAATCTGGTGTTCGACGAAGTGCGCGGCGTGCCCGAGTGGAGCGACGTGACGCCCCGGCTCGGGGCGGCCTACGATCTATTTGGGAACGGCCGCACCGCCGTCAAGGTCTCGATCGGCAAGTACCTCGAGGCGCCCAATCCGCCAACCTTCACGCGGCCCGCCAATCCGGCCGGCGCGCTGGTGCAGAGCGCGACGCGAACCTGGGCGGATCGCAACAACGACTTCGTCCCGCAGGCGGACGAACTCGGCGCGATCACGCCGACCAACTTCGGCACCACCAACCCGAGCACGCGCTACGACCCGGAAGTGCTGACGCACCGCGGCTACAACTGGGAGCTCGCGGCGCAGGTGCAGCATCAGCTCGTGCCGCGCGTCGCCGTTGGCGGCGGCTACTTCCGGCGGTGGTACGGCAACATGCGCGTCACCGACAATCTGTCGGTGACGCCGGCGGACTACAGTCCGTACTGTGTCACGGCGCCGTCCGACGCACGGCTGCCCGACGGCGGCAGCTATCAGGTGTGCGGCCTGTACGACGTCAACCGGCTGGTGCCGCAAAACAACGTGATCTCGCTGGCGTCGAAGTTCGGGACGGCGCGGGAGCTGTACAACGGCTTCGACCTGACGGTGAATGCCCGGCTGCCGAACGGCATTGTCCTGTCGGGCGGCCCGAGCATCGGCCGTACGGAAAGCGACTACTGCTTCGCGGTGGATTCGCCGCAGGGCACCGGGCTGCCGCCAAACCAGGGCGCCACGAGCGCGGCCGGGCTGCTGTACTGTCACGTCACGCCGCCCTTCCAGGCCAACGTCAAGATGCTGGGGGTGTATCCGCTCCCGTGGTGGGACGTGCAGTTCGCGGCGACGTTCCAGAGTCTGCCCGGCCCGCAGATTCTCGCGTCGCGCAGCTACACCAACGCCGAGATCGCGCCGTCGCTCGGCCGAAACCTGGCCACCGGTGCCAACGGTGTGGCCGCTGTCCAGCTGATCGAGCCAGGCACGATGTACGACGAGCGGCTCTACCAGCTCGACCTGCGCGCGTCGAAGGTGTTCCGTTTCGGCCGGAGCCGCTTGCAGGCGAATGTCGATCTCTACAATGCGGCGAACGCGGGCGCGATCCTGTCGATCAACACGACCTACGGATCGAACTGGATGCGGCCCACGAATGTGCTGCAAGGCCGTTTGCTGCGCCTGGGCGGGCAGCTGGATTTCTAGTGCTCGTTGCAGAATCGACCTGGGGGCCGCCTTTAGCCGGCCCAGGCCCGCCTGAGGCGGCCCCCCACATCTGATTTCGCAACCTGCTCGGGCGATGGAACACGCGGTATCCTGCTCACGGAGTGATGAGAGCCACGACGGCGTTCCTGGCGGCCACCGTGTGGATTGCCTCTGCCATGGCCCTGCCGGCCGCGCGGGGGCAAGGCGGTACGGTCACGCCGGCCGTCGGGATAGACGGGGCGACTCCGGATGCGCAGGCCCTGGTCACCCGGTACTGCGCGACGTGTCACAGCCGAAGCGGCCAGGCTGGCGGATTGCGTCTCGACGCACTCGACGTGAGCCGGTTCAGAACCGGCGAGGACGCCGATGTCGGCGAACTCATGATCCGTCGCGTCCGAGCCGGCGCGATGCCTCCTCGGGGCGCGCCACGTCCCGACGCGGCCGCGCTCGAGGCGTTCGCCTCCTGGCTCGAAGGCGAGCGCGACTACGCCGAGCGCGTTCATCCTCAACCCGGCCGGCCGCGGCTGCGGCGCCTCAACCGGGTCGAGTACGGCAACGCCGTCCGCGACCTCCTGGGCCTCTCGGTCGATCCGGCATCGCTTGTGCCGCCCGACAACGCGGCGTTCGGGTTCGACAACATCTCGGATGCACTCGGCCTGTCGCCGACATTACAGGAGCGGTATCTCGCGGCGGCCGACCGCGTCAGCGCGCTGGCCGTCGGTGACGGGACGCTCGAGCCCGAGGCACACACCTACACGATTCGCCAGGACGTGTCGCAGGATCGGCACATCGACGGTCTGCCATTGGGCACGCTGGGCGGCGCGCTCATTCGGCACACGTTTCCGCTCGACGGCGAGTACGACCTGCAGGTCAAGCTGTATCGCAGCAACCTCGGGATGATGCGTGGCCTGCAGCTGCCGCACCCCTTCGAGCTGGCGATCGACGGGCGGCCGGTGCGCGCAGCCACGGTGGGCGGGCCCGCCGATCTGGACGCGGCGTTCGAGCGGCCCACCGAAGCCGGCGACGCCATCGATGCGCGGCTGAGCGCGCGGGTTCGAGTGGCCGCCGGCCCGCGTGAGGTGGGGGTGACCTTCACCGAGGCGGCGCCATCGCTCGACACCGTGCGACTCCGCCCGTTCCTCAAGAGCGCGCAGGACACGCTCGACTGGACCGGGCGGCCGCACATTCAGAGCCTGACGATCAAAGGGCCGTTTGCCACGCGGGGCGCGGGCGATACGCCGAGCCGGCAGACGATTTTCGTGTGCCGCCCGTCGGCGCCGTCGGCCGAAACGCCGTGCGCTACCCGCATCGTCTCCGGGCTGCTGCGGCGCGCCTATCGACAGGACGTCGATCGCGCCGATCTCGGGCGCGCGATGCGCATGTACCAGGCCGGCCGCGCCGATGGCTCGTTCGATACCGGCATCCAACGGGCGATTCAGTTCATTCTCGCCAGTCCCAGGTTCATCTTCAGGGTCGAGCGGACCGCGCCGGCGGCTCCCGACGCCGTGTCTCCGCTGTCCGATCTCGACCTGGCGTCGCAGTTGTCGTTCTTTCTCTGGAGCAGCCTGCCGGACGACGGGTTGCTCGACGCCGCCGGCAGGGGCACTCTGCACGAGCCGCGCACCTTCGAGGCACAGGTCCGCCGTCTGCTTGCCGATCGGCGCTCGAGCGCGCTCGCCGGGAACTTCGCCGGCCAGTGGCTGCAGCTGCGCAACATCGGCAGCGTGCTGCCGAATTCGGACGCCTTTCCCGACTTCGACGACAACCTCCGCCAGGCGATGCGTCGCGAGACCGAGCTGCTGTTCGGAAGCGTCGTGCGCGAGGATCGCAGCGTCCTCGACCTGCTGCGCGCCGACTACACGTTCGTCAACGAGCGGCTCGCGCGCCACTACGGCATGCCTGGTATTTACGGCAGCGAGTTCCGCCGCGTGGCCGTTCGCGACGAGGCGCGTCGCGGGCTGCTCGGGCACGCGGGCATCCTCGCCCTGACGTCGCACGCCACGCGCACCTCGCCCGTCTTGCGCGGCAAGTGGGTGCTCGAGAACCTGCTCGGCACGCCTCCGCCCCCGCCACCGCCGAACGTGCCGTCGCTCACCGAGCCGGGGAAAGGCGATCGGCCGCGGTCGATGCGGGAACAGCTCGCAGAACATCGCGCCAACCCGGCCTGTGCCAGCTGCCACAAGGTGATGGACCCGATCGGCTTTGCGCTCGAGAACTTCGACGCCGTCGGCGCGTGGCGGAGCACGGAAGGCGGACAGGTGCTGGACGTCTCGGGCGAGCTGGCCGATGGCACGGCGGTGGACGGCGTGGTCAGCCTGCGCCGGACCCTGCTCGCGCGCCCTGACGCGTTCGTCGGCACGATGGTCGAGAAGCTGATGGTGTACGCCCTTGGCCGCGGACTGACCTCCCACGACATGCCGGCAGTACGTCAGGCCGTGCGCGAAGCGGCCCAGCACGAGTACAGATTTTCGGCGGTTATCCTGGCGGTCGCCCGCAGCGCCCCGTTCCGATTGCGCGCGGTGCCGGTGCAGGGCGAGGCGGGGCCGCGCGAAACGGCGCGCCGGTGACGGACGTGTGGATGCGAGAGGACGAGCGATGGCCTTCCTGACGAAACGAGCCATTCCGCGGCGGGCGCTGCTGCGCGGCATGGGTGCCGCCGTGGCGCTGCCACTGCTCGACGCAATGGTGCCGTCGGCCACGGCTCTGGCGCAGACGGCGGCGGTGCCGCGGCGCCGCTTCGGTGCCGTGTTCATTCCCAATGGCGCCATCGTGGAGCAGTGGACGCCGACGGCGGCCGGCATCGGGTTCGAGCTCTCGCCCATCCTCAAGCCGATCGAGCGGTTCAAGCAGTCGCTCGTCGTCGTGAGCAACCTCACCCGTGCCAATCCGGGCGTCGTCGAAGGCGACCACGCGATCAGCGCGGCCGGGTGGCTGACCGGGATCTATCCGAAACGGACCGAGGCCGAGGACGTGCTTGCCGGCACGACGATCGATCAGACCGTGGCCGCGCAGATCGGACAGGATACGCCGTTTCCGTCGCTGGAAGTCGCCACCACCGACTTCACCGGATACGTGGGCGCCTGCACCAGCGGTTTCAGCTGCGCCTACACCAACACGATCTCGTGGAGCACGCCCACGACACCGCTGCCGATGGAGATCAACCCTCGCGTGGTGTTCGAGCGTCTATTCGGCCGGCCAGGCACTGACGCCGAGCGTGCCGCCCGGCGGCGCCGGGACCGCTCCATTCTCGACCTGATCGGCGGACAGGCCGCCGATCTCCGCCGGCAACTCGGACCGGCCGACCGCGGCCGGGTCGGCGACTATCTCGACAACCTTCGTGAAATCGAGCGCCGGATCCAGCGCGCCGAAGCGCGCACGGCCGCCGAAGTGCCGTCGATCACGCTGCCGATCGGCATTCCCGACTCGTTCGAGGAGCACCTCGCGCTCATGTACGAACTCCTCACCGTCGCCTACCAGGCCGACCTGACGCGCGTGTTCACCTTCATGACCGACCGCGAGCTCAGTCAGCGCACCTATCCGGAGATTGGCGTCACCGAGCAGCACCACACCGTCTCGCACCACGGCAACGACGCGCAGAACATCGAGAAGGTGGCGCGCATCAACACCTATCACGTCGAGCTGTTCGGGCGGTTCCTCGATCGGCTGCAGGCCACGCCCGACGGCGACGGTTCGCTGCTCGACCACACGATGCTGGTGTATGGCGGCGGCATGGGCAATCCGAATCAGCATGCCAGCGATCCGCTGCCGCTGCTGGTGGCGGGCGGGCACGTCGGGGCCGGGCATCGGCACCTGCGTCTGCCGCCGCGCACGCCGGTCGGCAATCTGTGGCTCACGGTCGCCCGCCAATTCGGCGCCGACGCCGAGCGCTTCGGCGAGAGCACGGGCACAATCGACCTGTTCTGATGACGAGACACGCACCCGTCCCGGTTGGTGCGGCCCGGCGGCCTGTGGGCCTGGCTGTTGCGCTCGCACTGGCGATAGCCGCCGCCACCAGCGGCCTTTCGGCGGCCGACGCCGTCGGCCTCGTCGATCTAGTCCGCGCGGGCGACGTTCCTGCCGCGCGGGCGTGGATCGCCTCGCACCCGCGCGACATCGACCGGCCCGCTCCCGATGGCACGACGGCGCTGCACTGGGCGGCGCAGGGCGGGCACGCGGCCCTGGTCACCGTGCTGCTGGACGCCGGCGCCAACGCCAACGCCACGAGCCGGCTCGGAGTGCCGCCGCTCCTGCCGGCCGTCGTCCGCGGCGACGCGGCCATCACCAGTGCGCTGCTGAAGGCCGGCGCCAAAGTCGACGTCCGCCTCGCCGGAGGGCTGACGCTGCTCATGCTGGCGGCTCGCACCGGCGATCCGGCGACGCTCGGTGTCCTCATCGAACGAGGTGCCGACCCGAACGCCGCCGATCCGACCATGGGCGAGACAGCCTTGATGTGGGCGGCGGCGGAGAATCATGCCGACGCGGTCCGCGCCCTCGTCGCTGCCGGAGCCGGCGTCAACGCGCGGTCGGCGAAGATGGCGTTCTCGCGCGACAAGTTCGGCGACGGGCGGTCGGCCCGGTTCACGGTACTGCCACGGGGCGAGTGGACGCCTCTGATGTACGCCGTCCGGCAGGACGCCGCAGAGGCGGTCGGGGCGCTCGCGGCCGCGGGCGCGGACCTCAACGCGGTCGATCCGGATGGGACGACGGCCCTGGTGCTCGCCGTCATCAACGCGCACTATGACCTCGCCGCGCAACTCCTCGACCTTGGCGCCGATCCGAACCTGGGCGACTCCACCGGCATGACCCCGCTCTATGCCGCCGTGGACATGCACACGCTGGACGAGACGCCCGGGCGTCCCGTGCCGGTGTCGTCCGGGCAGATGGGCCCCCTCGACCTCATAGAACGGCTGCTGACGCGTGGCGCCAGGCCGGACCCGTCGCTCCTCGGGCCGATCCTCGAACGCGTGCACAACAACCCCGACGGCGGGCTCGGCGCTGGAGCGACCCCCCTGATGCGGGCGGCGCGCAAGGGCGACCTCGACGCGATGCGGGTCCTGCTCGCGCATGGCGCCAGCGTCGACGCGCGGACCGCGCGTGGCACGACCGCCTTGATGTATCTCGCGGGCGCGGGCGGCCAGATCCGCTTTGCCGAGTACGACACGCATCGCGCGACCGATGCCGCCTTCGTCGAGGGGCTGAAACTGCTGATGGCGAGAGGCGCCGCCGTCGATGCGGTGGACGGTTCAGGGCAGACCGCGCTGCACATCGCGGTGACGTCGCGCGGCCTGCCCGTCGTGGCGTATCTCCTCGAACGCGGCGCACGGCCCGACGTCAAGGACGCGCAGGGGCGCACCCCGCTCGACGTGGCGCTCGGCGCTGGTGGCCGCGCGCGCGGCGGTG
>DATMDI010000461.1:0-6798 GCA_035557875.1 Vicinamibacterales bacterium | reverse complement strand
AGCGCGCCAAAGCCCCAGCCGAGCCACCAATCGCCGACGCGACGAGGTCTATGGTTTGCGAAGCGTTTGCAGCGCGGCGGCGATATCCAACTTCAGTGGGTGACCCGAGACGGAAAAGCAGGCAAGGAAGCATACGAGGTTGCTGACATCTGGCTGATCCTGGGAACGGTCGCACCCAGGGCTGTTTGGGGCTGGTTCGAATGCCCACTGGGACCGGTATCCGCGGCTTTCCAGTGGGAGCCCACGGGACGACGGTGTTACAGTGCATGCCCACTTGGATGCGACCGGTATCAGAGCCGGAGAGACTTGGAATGCGTCGCGCTTTCATACTTTTCTTATGCACGTGCTGGGTCGTCGCCGTGGCCTCGTTGGGCCTCCGCGCCGGGGCTCCGTCCGCCCAGCCGCAGGCTCAGGCGCCCGTCACGCAGGCGTCCGGGCAAGCACTGGCGCCGCAGTCTGAGCCGGCGCTCGTCAAGCAGTACTGCGTCACCTGCCACAATGCCCGCACCCAGACGGGCGGGCTGTCGCTCGAGGGGCTCGACCCGGGTGCGGCCGCCAGCCACTCGGACGTCTGGGAAAAAGTGGCCATGAAGCTGCGCGCCGGCATGATGCCGCCTGTGGGCATGCCGCGCCCCGACGAGGCCACACTGCAAGGGTTCGCCGCCTCGCTCGAGCAGCGGATCGACAGGCAGGCACTGCGCTCGCCGGACCCCGGTCACAAGCCGATCCACCGTCTGAATCGCACCGAATACCGCAACGCCGTGCGCGACCTGCTCCACCTCGAGGTCGACGTCATGGAGCTGTTGCCGGCCGATGACGAGAGCCACGGCTTCGACAACATCGCCGGTGTGCTGCGCGTCTCCTCGTCCCTGCTCGAACAGTACCTGACCGCCGCCCGGCGTGTGAGCAGCCTGGCCGTGGGCACCGACACCGAGCTCGTGCGGCTCGCCTATCGCGTGCGCCCGGACGATTCGCAGCAGGACGAAGTGGACGGCCTCGGTCTGGGCACTCGAGGCGGCCTCCTCTTCCGTCACAACTTCCCGCAGGACGGCCAGTACGAGCTTGCCATCGGCATGATGCGCAACTTCCACGGCTACGTGACCGGCCTGGAGTTCGCCCACCGCGTCGAGATCGCGATCGACGGTGAGCAGGTGTTCGCTGCCCAGCTGGGCGGCGAGGAGGACAACCTCGCCAGCGACAGGAACATGTCGGCGGCGGCTCTCGCCATCGAGAAGCGCCTGACGGCCCGGGTGCGCATCGCCGGCGGTCCCCACGACGTTGGCGTCACCTTCTTCCGCCGGAATCGCGCGGAGTCGGATGAGCCGTTGCAGCTCCACGAGCGGCATCACGATCTGCAGGACATGAACGGCCTGCCGATCGTCGAGCAGGTTACGGTGACCGGCCCGTTCAACCCGACCGGTCCGGGCGACACGCCGAGCCGCCGGCGAATCTTCTCGTGCCGTCCGAAGACGCCGGCGCAGGACGGCCCCCCCGCCTCCGCGACGACTCCGGCGAGGTCTCGTCGAAGCTCGCAGGATATCCAGGCGAGCGAAGACGGATGCGCACGAACGATCCTCACGGCCCTGGCGCGGCACGCATACCGGCGGCCCGCGACCGCAGACGACCTCGACCCGGTGATGGAGCTCTACACGGCGGCGCGCGCGGAAGGCAGCACGTTCGACGCCGGCATCGAGCAGGCGCTGCGGCTGGTCCTGGCGAGCCCGAAGTTCCTGTTCCGCGTCGAGACGCCGCCCGCCGCGGCCGGTGGCGTCGCGCGGGTCTCGGACCTGGAGTTGGCCTCGCGCCTCTCGTTCTTCCTGTGGAGCTCGATCCCGGACGAGGAGCTGCTGACGGTGGCCGAGCAGGGTCGCCTCGACGAGCCCGCCGTACTCCGGGCGCAGGTCGAGCGGATGCTGAAGGATCCGAAGTCCCGGGCACTTGTCGACAGCTTCGCGGCTCAGTGGCTGCGGCTGCGGAACCTCCGGAGCCACACCCCCATCGCGCGCGACTTTCCGAACTTCGACAACGAGCTGCGCGAGGCGTTCCGGATCGAGACCGAGCTCTTCTTCGCGAGCATCATCCGCGAGGATCGGAGCGTGGTCGATCTGCTGAACGCCGATTACACCTACGTGAACGAGCGGCTGGCGCGCCACTACGGCATCCCCGACGTGTACGGCAGCCACTTCCGGCGCGTGACCGTGAAACAGGACGCGCGCCGCGGCCTCCTCGGACAGGGCAGTATCCTGACGGTGACCTCCTACCCGAACCGCACCTCACCGGTGCTGCGTGGCAAGTGGGTCCTCGAGAACCTGCTGGGGACGCCGCCGCCGGCGCCGCCGGCGAACGTCCCCGACCTCGAGGACAACCACCCCGGCGAGGATGCCCGTTCGCTGCGCACGCGGCTCGAGGCGCACCGGCGGAACCCGACGTGCGCGAGCTGTCACCGCGTGATGGACCCGCTGGGCTTTGCCCTCGAGAACTTCGACGGCCTCGGGCAGTGGCGTGAGAAGGAGCCTGGCGGCGCCATCGATCCGACGGGACAGCTCGCGGATGGCACGCCGATCGACGGTCCCGTCGCACTCCGCAAAGCCCTGGTCGAGCGACGCGAGATGTTCGTCCGCACCCTCACCGAGAAGCTGATGACGTACGGGCTCGGCCGCGGGCTCGAGCTCGATGACCGACCGCTCGTGCGCGACGTCGCTCGCAAGGCCGCGGTCCGCGACTATCGCTGGTCGGCAATCGTGCTCGGCATCGTGCAGAGCGCGCCGTTCCAGATGAAGAAGGCGGCGGCGCCCGACGCGCAGGTGGCCATCGCTCGGTAAGGAAGAGTGTCGATGCCCAGTGCCCAGGCCCAATTGGAAACGAGCGTGCCAGCCGCGGCCACGTGCTGACTTCGGCCGTTGAGCATTGAGCCTTGTGAATTGAGCATTTTCTTGCGTGCCCTGCTAGAGGAGTGACCATGTTCGTCACCAAGAAGCATCTTCCCCGGAGAACGTTCCTGCGCGGCATGGGCGTGAGCCTGGCGTTGCCACTGCTGGACTCGATGATTCCCGCCCGGACGCTGCTGGCGCAGACGGCGGCGCGGCCGGTGACGCGGCTCGGCTTCGTCTACTTTCCGCACGGCGCCGTCATGAACTCGTGGACGCCGGCGACCGAGGGCGCGGGCTTCGAGTTCTCGCCGATCCTCAAGCCGCTCGAGCCGTTCCGGAACCAGCTCAACGTCGTCACCGGCCTCGCGCATGCCGCGGCGGACACGACGGCAGTGCACTCGCTCAGCCCGACCACCTGGCTGAGCGGCGTCCGCCCGAAGCGGACACAAGGTGTCGACGCGTACGCGGGGGTGACGGCGGACCAGATTGCGGCGCGCGCGATCGGACAGGACACCATCCTGCCGTCGCTGGAGCTCGCGTCGGAGGATCCGTCCGCCCTCTTCGGCTCGTGCGACGTCGACTACGGCTGCATCTACCTGAACACGCTGTCGTGGGCGACGCCGGAAACGCCGCTGCCGATGGAGACCAATCCGCGCAAGGTGTTCGAGCGGCTGTTCGGGCAGGGCGGGAAGCCGGCAGAGCGCGACGCGCGCATGCGGCAGGATCGCAGCCTCCTTGATGCGGTGCGTCGCGACGCCGCCAGCCTGCAGAGCCAGCTCGGCCCATCGGACCGCCGGGTGATGAGCCAGTACCTCGACAACGTGCGCGAGATCGAGCGCCGCATCCAGCTTGCCGGGAAGACGCAGGACGAGCGCGACCTGCAGTTGCCCGCACGCCCGGCCGGCGTGCCGTTCGACTACGAGGAGCACGTCACGTTGATGTACGACTTGATGATGCTGGCCTACCAGGCCGACGTGACGCGCGTCATCTCGTTCATGGTGTCGCGCGAGGTCACCGCTCGAACATATCCGCAGATCGGTGTGTTCGAGGGCCACCACTCCGTCTCCCATCACGCAAACCGGGCCGAGAAGATCGAGCAGAACAGACGTATCCAGACGTACAACGTCGGCGCGTTCGCCCACCTGCTGGAGCGGATGCGGAGCACGCCGGACGGCGACGGCTCGCTGCTGGATCACTCGCTGCTGCTTTACGGCAGCAACATGAGCAACAGCAACGCGCACGATCACTTCCCGCTGCCCAACGTCGTGATCGGTGGGGCGAGCGGCCGGATGCGCGGCGGGCGGCACCTGCGCTACCCGGACCGCACGCCGATGACCAACCTGCTGCTGTCGATGCTCGACAAGACGGGCGTCGATCTGGAACGGCTCGGCGACAGCACGGAGGCGCTGACGGATCTCTAGACGTTCGGGGTTCAATGTTCACGGTTCATGGTTCGTGTTCAGTTCGGGGTTCAGGGTTCGGAGTTCGGAGTTCGGAGTGCTGGCGATGCGTAGGTTGCTGATTGCGGGAATCGTTGCACTGCTCTGTGCGCCTTGCGTGGCGGCGCAGACCGGTGGCGATGGGGCTCGCCTGATCGAGGCCGTCAAGTCCGGCGAACGGGCGGCGGCACTGGCGCTGCTCGATCGAGGCACCGATCCGAACCAACGGTCGGCGGATGGCACGACGGCGCTGCACTGGGCGGTCAGGAACAACGACGCGATGCTCGTCGACCGGCTGCTCCGGGCCAAGGCGAAGCCGCATCCGGAGAACCGGTACGGGGTCACGCCGATCGCGCTCGCCTGCGAGAGCGGAAGCGCGCCGGTGGTCGAGCGCCTCCTCAAGGCTGGCGTCAGTGCCAATGCCACGGGCCCCTACGGCGAGACGGCGCTCCACACCTGCGCGTACGCGGGAAACACCGCCGCCGCGCGCGTGCTCATCGCCGCCGGCGCGTCCATCGATCCCGGCGACAGCTGGCGGGGCCAGACGCCCCTCATGTGGGCTGCGGCGGAGGGTCATCCCGAGACGATGAAGGCGCTCATCGACGCGCGCGCCGACGTCGATGCCCGCTCCACGATCATCAAGTGGGAGCGGCAGCGCACCGACGAACCGCGCGACAAGTGGCTGCCGCCGGGCGGATGGACGCCGCTCCTGCTGGCGGCGCGCGAGAGCTGCGTCACGTGCATTGACGTCCTGGCGGCGGCCGGCGCCGACCTGAACATCGTCGATCCGGAGCAGCACACGGCGCTGATTGTCGCGCTGCTCAACGGGCATTTCGACGTGGCGGGCCGCCTGATCGATCACGGCGCCGACCTCAATATGCAGGACGACGTCGGCCAGACGGCGCTGTGGGCGGCCGTCGACGCGCACACCATGCCGGACTCGAACCGCCCGTCACCCACGGAGATGGACGACAAGCTGTCCGCCTGGGACATCGTCGAGAAGCTGGTGAAGGCAGGTGCCAAGGTGGACGTCCCGCTGCGCCAGCGCGTCCCGTACCGCACGAAGATCGATCGGGGCGCGGATGGGATCCTGGGCGCCGGTACGACGCCGCTGCTGCGCGCCGCCAAGACCGGCGATGCGAAAGTCGTCAAGTTGCTGCTGGAGCACGGAGCGAACCCGCTGGCCAGCGTCAGCCGAGGGACGACTGCCATCCTCCTGGCCGCCAACGTCGGCACGAGTGAGTCGGATCGGACCGGTCGTCGCAAGACCGACGCCGGCGCGATCGAGACGATCCGTCTGCTGATGAAGGCCGGCGCCGACATCAACGCCGCCGACGGCCAGGGACGGACCGCGGCGCATGGCGCTGCCCTCTGGGGCATGACCGGTGTGATCCGGTTCCTGCACGAGAACAACGTGGACCTGACCCGGAAGGACAGCCGGGGGTTGACGCCGCTGCAGACCGCGCTCGGCGAGGCCGGCGGCTTCGGCTTCGGTGGCCGCGCCGGCGTGGTCCGCGAGGAGACCGCAAAGGTCATCGCCGAGTTGACCGGTGTTCCTGTTCCAGATTTGAAAGCACGAGCAGCGCAGGCCGCTGCGGCGCCGCAGGGTGGCCGCGCACAGGACGACGACGACCCGAATTAGTTCGGCTTTGCCTTCGGACTGACGCCGGCCTCCGCGCCGGAGTAGACAACGGCATCAGCCATCTCCCCAAGAGTGAGAGCGCTGCCTCGCAAGACGCTCACACAGGTGCCGCTTGCCTCCACCGCCAGAATGAGCTTATCAAAGGCCAATCGCAAAGCGCGCTGAGGAGCGGAGGGCCGCTGGGATCGTGGCAGAAGCTGCTACGCATGGCCGCGCGCTGCGCCCATGGATCGAGCGCCGGCACAATCACAAACGCCTCTGGAGCGCGCAGCGTTTGTGATTGTGCCGGCGCTCGATCCATGGCGGCGGCCGCAGGCCGCCGGGCCATGCCGAGCAGCCCCCGCCCACCCTCTGCCCCCCGGCGACCTTTGCGATAGGTTTTTGTTGTCCGAGCGCGGTGCGGTCTCTCGCAACGGATCAGGACGATGAGGAACTACCGCCGCACCGGATCCGAGCTCGGCCAGAAGCGGCCCGTCGAAATCGGCAGGCCTTTGAAGAACGCCAGTACTGACTGAATCTTGCCGTCCCAGACCTTGAAGGCCTCGAAGGTGACGAGCGCATTGCCGACACCGTATGAGTCACCGGTGTGGCCGAAGTTCATCCACAGGAGCACGGTACCGTTGTCTTCGTCCACGCCCGCCACGCTGGCGATGACGCCGGGATGCACGATGATGTTCTGCTCGTACATCTTTCGCCGGGCGTCGGTCTGGTCGGCAGTGATCACGCCGTTCTCGACGCGATAGGCGTTTTCAGCGAACGGCGTGCCGCCATCGGTGAAGTTGCCGACCCGCAGGCCCTCCGGGTAGGTGAGGGCGATCCGGATCATCTCCTCCCGTGAATTCTTCTT
>DATMDI010000460.1:0-2930 GCA_035557875.1 Vicinamibacterales bacterium | reverse complement strand
GCGTACTTCAACTCCGTCGTGGCCTTCGACCTGCGCACCGGGAAGCCGCGCTGGTCGTTCCGGGGCGCCGGCGCCGACGCGCGCCGGCTTGCCTGCGGGAGCCTGCCTGCCGAAGTCACGTGGTGTCCGCCCGCCGACGAGTTCAGCGTGTGGGACTTCGCCGGATCCGGCGCCAACGTCTTCACGGCCCGCATCGGCCACCGCTGGCGGAGAGTCGTGGGTATCGGCCAGAAGTCCGGCGTCTATTGGGCGCTCGACGCGGCCTCGGGACGGCTGCTCTGGACCCGCCTGGTCGGCCCTGGCTCGGACCCCGGGGGGATTCAATGGGGCACGGCGATGGACGGCCGCCGCATTTACGCGGCCATCGGCCACAACACCGGAGAGCCCTACACGCTGCCCTCGGGTGAAGTGATCACGGGCGGGTCGTGGGCGGCCCTCGACCCGGGGACCGGCGAGATTCTCTGGCAGACGCCGGATCCGCAGGGCGCGCCCGATCTCGCGTCGCTGACCGTCGCCAACGGCGTCCTCTACGGCGGCTCGATGGCGCACACCGGCGATCAGATGTACGCCCTCGACACCCGCAGCGGCCGGATTCTGTGGCGCTTCGCCGCAGGTGGCTCGGTCGTGGGCGGACCGGCCGTGGTGGACGGGGGCGTCTACTGGGGCTCGGGGTACGCGCGCACGGGTGGCCTGGGCAACGACAAGTTCTACGTGTTCCGGCTCCCGGAACGGTGACATCGCCGGGCGGCGCCGCCGGACGCCGCCCGGTCCCTGAACATCGAACGGCCGCTACCTGCTGCGGTCCACCGCCGCGCCGCGCAGGTACACCGAGGCGATGCGCCGCGTGTTGGTGATGTCGTCGAGCGGGTTGGCGTCGAGCACGATGAAGTCGGCGCTCTTGCCTGCGGCAAGCGTGCCGGCGTCGGTCATGCGCAGGAACTCCGCGCCGTTGCGGGTGGCGGCGACGATGACCTGCATCGGCGTCATGCCGGACGCGACCATGTCGGCCATCTCCACGTGCGGCGCCCAGGCAGTGTTGCCGTCGGATCCGACCGCGATGCGCACGCCCGCGGCGTTCATCCTGGCGAGATTGCGGGCCTGGATGCCGAACTGCGCCTGTGCCTCCGGACGATCCGTGTTCCCGGCCTCGAGCTTCTGGAATTCGGCCGGCGGCAGGCTTCCCTTCAGCCAGCTCACATCGGTCTTCACGCCGCGATCGGGCAGGTTCGGCACCAGCACGAACGCGGGACGGGTCTTGACCATCGCGAGGAACTCTTCGTCGATGTCGCGATCGCGCACGCCGTGAGCGAAGGCGTCGATGCCGGCCCGCCACAGCCCCTTCGCGTCCTCGAGCGTGAAGAGATGCGCCGTCACCCGCAGCGAATGTTTGTGCGCCTCGTCGATCACCGCGCCGTACAGGTCCGGCGTGAGCTTCTTGAACTGGCCGTTGCGATCGTCGACCCAGACCTTGACGATGTCGACCTTCTGCGCCGCCAGCTCCTGGACGGCCTTCCGCCCTTCGGCCGCGGTGGTGATCCAGTAGGGGGCGGTGGTGCGTCCCGGCTCCGGTGCGGTGAGCCCGCGGCCGGCCGTGAAGAAGCGCGCCGCGCCCGGAAGCGTCTGGGCGCGCATCTGAAACGGCAGGTCGCCGACGTCCTGGCCGAGACTCATCGCGGCGCTCACGCCGTAGTACGAACGCCGGCGCAAGTCCTGCGTCAGCGCTTCACGCTCCTGGCTCAGGTGCACGTGCGTATCGATGATCGCGGGCATGACCGTCTTGCCGGCCAGGCTCACACGTGCGGCTCCGGCGGGGACTTTGACGTCCGCCGCCCTGCCGACCTGCGCGATCCGCGCGCCATCGACGACGATCGTGGCGTTCTCGATCGGCGCGCGTCCGTCGCCGATGATGACGCGCGCGCCCTCGAACACAGTGACCGGCGTCTGGGCGCGATTCGAGACGGACCACACGGACACGGCCAGCACCGCGACGAGCACTCGCTTCATTGACGCCTCCCGGGGATATCCTACGCCGGGTGCTCGCCGTTCGACGGCGCATGAAGGGACAAGAATGATGCAGACGAAGAGATTGCTGGCCGCACTCGCGCTCGTGCTGGTTTCGTGTCTCGTGACACTGGCCGCCGTCCAAGCCCGGCAGAGCCCAGGCAGCGCGGCGCTGACCGGCACCGACTACGCCGAAATCGAGCAGCTGAGTGCCCGATACGGACAGGCGATCGACAGCTGTTCCGGCAACGGCTACGACTACGCACGCCTGTACACACCGGACGGCGTCTTCGTGGACATGTGGAGCGAAGAGGCGATCAAACAGGGCGGTACGCGCTGGCAGGGGCATGAGAAGCTGCGGGAAATCGCGTCCGGCGCGAATTTCGGCGGGCCCGGCTGCACCAGCACCCGGTTCAACGGCAGCGTCAGTCACCTCATCCTGAACCTGGTGATCACGCCGTCGCCCGAGGGCGCGAAGGGAAACTCGTATCTCGTGGAACTCGGAGGCCGGGATCCCAATCGCATCCAGCGCCTCGGCAACTACGAGGACGTCTACGTGAAGACCGCTGAGGGATGGCGCTTCAAGACGCGGACGCACACCCGCGCCCCGAACGGCACCCGGCCCTCGCCGCAACCGTGACGGAGCGGCATGACCTGTAGCGACCCGCGTGATCAGCGGCGGACGAAGTTGCCGGCGGCGCCGCACGAGTCCTTGCACGGCGGTGGCTGGACGTAGGTGGCCTCGATCTTCTTGCGGTACTCCGGGTAGAGCGTCTCGGGATAGCCCAGCACGGCCTCGCGAGGCAGGCCGTAGAACTTGACGAACTCGTCGAGGAACGGGTTCTTGTCGGGCGCGAAGTGGGGCACGCTGTCTCCGGGCTCGCGCCCCTCGAAGCCGGTCACGCAGGGGGTGTCGTAGGCGAGCGGCC
>DATMDI010000459.1:0-3304 GCA_035557875.1 Vicinamibacterales bacterium | reverse complement strand
TGGCCGGCAGCGCGCTCGCCGTGTCGGAGCTGATCGAAATGACCTCGCCGCCGGTGTCGACCACGAAGTAGGCCGGGTAGTTCGAGTTGAGCACGCCGCGCACCATCGCGAGGCGCGACACGCGCATCGGCAGCTTGGTCGTGACGGCGGCCGTCGGCGGCAGGTTGCGCCCGATCGTCAGCAGCTGCTTCTGGTAGTCGATCATCATCGACATCCCGAGCGACAGCGGGGAGAAGCTCTCGCCCTCGCGCTTCGGGATGCCCCTGAGCGCCGGGTTCTTGATCAGCACCGGCAGGTTGCGCACGGTGAGGGTGCCGAACTCGAGCGACTTCACGCGCGCAAGCTGCAGCCCCCGGAGGCCCACTTCGCCGACGCCGGCGCTGAGCGTATAGGTAATCGGCCGGACGCGTTCGCGCTGCGCGGTCTCGCGCGACAGCACCGTCTCCTCCGAACCGGTGTCGAGCACGAAGTCCTGGAGGTGGCCGCCGTTGACCCGGGCCTGCACCACGATCTTGTCCTTCACCAGCTTGAACGGCAGCGTGTGCAGGGTGCGCAGGTCTTCCTCGTCGATCTCGGTCGGCGTCGAGCCCTTGAACGCGGCGAGAAAGTCCACCTGCGCCCGGGCCCAGGCCGCCTTGTCGCTGCGGTCCTTGTTGGGCAGCAGGTTGATGTAGTTGTTGTAAGCGACCACCGCCTCGTCGTAGCGGTTGAGGCGTTCGTAGATGTCGCCGATGGCGGCGTGGATTTCACCGTCGCGCGGGGCGGCCGCCGAGGCCGCCAGCGCTTCGTCGAGCGCCTCTTGCAGCCGGCTGCGCGTGGCGAGCGACTTCGCCTTGCCGAAGCGGGCACGCGGGAAGTTCGGGGCGATGGTGAGCGCGCGTTCGTAGGCATTGTCGGCCTCATCGAACAGGCCGTTCGACCACAGCGCGTCGCCCAGGAGCGCCAGCGCGTCGGCGTCGGGCACCGCACTGCCAGTGAGCTTCTCCGCCTCCTGGCGTGCGAGGCCGAACTCGGCCACTCTCAGCGCCGTGCGGATCTTGCCTTTGCGTGCCTGTATCGCCAGGCCGATGTCGTCGGTCTGGATGGCGCGATCGAAGGAGCGCAGCGCCTCCTGCAGCCGGTTCTCATCGAACAACTGGTTGGCGAGCTGGAAGTGGAGATCGGCATCCCCGGACGACGAGCGCTCGTCCGCCGACAGGGCCAGAGTACACAGCGCGGCAATCGAGAACACGACTCCCGCACGTCGACCTGACATGGCCATGGGCCAACCCTTCTGACGCGGGCAACCAACCCTCCGCCCCCGGCAAGCGGAGCGCTGCCCCAGGACGTTTACCGCCTGGACGCTTCCCCGGCTACTTCTGGAAGTACTGCGCGTTCACCGGGATGAAGCTCTTCCACTTTTCCGGCGTCTCGTCGAGAGCGAAGATCGCCTCCACGGGACAGGCCGGAACACACGCGCCGCAGTCGATGCACTCGTCGGGATGGATGTAGAGCATCTCCGCCGTCTGGAACTCGGGTTCGTCTTTCCGGGGATGAATGCAATCGACCGGGCAGACGTCGACACACGCGCTGTCCTTCGTGCCGACGCAGGGTTCGCAAATGATGTACGCCACCTATCTTCTCTCCTCGGGCCTGTGGCTGCCGTCCGGAAGTATACCTTGGCGGCTCAGGCGGTCCGGCCCCCGGGACCCGGTGCACGACCTGCTTCCGTCCCCCGGTGTCGCCTGGGCCAGTGTGCCGTTTCGAGGCATTCCGTACCAGTTCCAGGCCCGGTCTGGCTGGTAGGGCATAATCGGGGCCTCGACCGATGCGCCTGTCGTCATCGCTGACGAACCGGATCTTCCTGGCCTGCACGCTGCTGGCTACCGTCTCGCTCGGCTTTGCGTTTGCCTTCGTCAACGCCCAAGTCACAGGCGAAGTGGAGGCCGAGCTGCGCCGCGACCTCTCGGAGGCCGGCACGCTCGTGGACCAGCGCCGCGCGGCCTTCACCGAGACTTTCACGACCCTGACGCGGCTCATCGCCGACCTGCCAAAGCTGATTGGCGCGGTCGCGACCAAGGACGCACCCACCGTGCAGCCGCTGGCCGACGAGTACCGGAACCAGATCGACGCGGACGCACTCGTCATCCTCAGCCCCAGCGGCGCCGTGCTGGCCCGCTCTGGCGCCGAGACCGACGCGCTGATGCAGGCCGCCACCGGGAGCTCGTACGAGGGCGCCACGTCGATGCCGCACGCACGCGGGCTCCTGCAGGTCGTGAGTGCGCCGATCATCGAAGGGGGCGATCCGACCAACGTGATTGGACGCCTGACGGTGGGGTTCTTCCTGGACGACCGGCGGGCGGTACAGTTCAAGGCGGTCACGGGCACCGAGATCGCGTTCGCGGCCGGCGGGCACGTGCTCGCCTCGTCGCTGCCGCGCGAGACGCGCGGCGGCCTCGACGCGCTGACCACGGTCCGCGGCGTCACCCCGGTGTCGCTGCGCGGTGAGGAGTACGTCATGGTGGCGCGCCCGTTCGCGCGAGCCGGCACGGCGGCCGACCCCGCCGGCCCCACCACCCTCATCCTGCGCTCGCGCACCGAACGTCTCCGCTACCTGAGCACGCTGCGCGCGGGCCTCTCCGGCGCCCTGATCGTGACGCTGCTGCTGGCCACGGTGTTGAGCTACGCCGTCGCCCGCACGATGACGCGGCCGCTGGCCGCGGTCACCGACGCGATGCGCGACGTGGCCACGACCGGCGACCTGACCCGCAAGGTCACCGTGCAGAGCCGCGCCTGGGACGACGAGGACGCGCGCCTGCTCGGCTCCACGTTCAACACCCTCACCGAGTCGATCGCGCGCTTCCAGCGCGAGGCGGCGCAGCGCGAGCGGCTGTCGTCGCTCGGGCGGATGTCCACGGTCATCGCCCACGAAGTCCGCAACCCGCTCATGATCATCCGCGCCTCGCTGTCGTCGCTGCGCGGCGATCGGGTCTCGGCCCGAGATATCCGCGAAGCGGTCGCCGACATCGACGAGGAAACGCAGCGCATCAACCGCATCGTCGGCGAGGTGCTCGACTTCGCCAAGCCAATCCGCTTCGACTTCGCCGAGGCCAGCATCAACGATGTGTGCCGGGCCTCGGTGGCGGCGGCCTGGGCCGGCGACGCCCCCGACAACGTCCGGCTCGAGCTCGAGCCCTCGATTCCGCCGTTCGTCACCGACGCCGAGCGGCTGCGCACGGTGCTGGTGAACATCCTCGTCAACGCCCGGCACGCCGTCCAGGCGGTGGCCGCCGAGGGGCCGCGTGGAGGGGCCGTCGTGCTCGAC
>DATMDI010000458.1:0-17325 GCA_035557875.1 Vicinamibacterales bacterium | reverse complement strand
TCAGCGCGGGGTCGAACTCTACCTTCGGGAAGATGGTGGAGTCGGGATGGAAGTACACGGCGGTGCCGCTGCCCCGGGCCGGGCCCACCTTCTTGAGCGCGCCCTGCACGGCGCCGCGCTTGAACGCCATCTCCCACTCGGCGCCGTCGCGCTTCACGCGCGCGCGCAGGTCCGTGGACAGCGCGTTGACGACGCTGGCGCCCACGCCGTGCAGGCCGCCCGCGGTCTTGTAGTTGCCCTGCTCGAACTTGCCGCCGGCGTGGAGCACGGTGAAGATGACCTCGAGCGCGCTCTTCTTCGTCTTCGGGTGCTTGTCCACCGGGATGCCGCGACCGTCGTCGCTGACCGTGATTGAGCTGCCGTCCGAGTGGAGCGTCACGACGATGTTCGACGCGTGGCCGTTCATCGCCTCGTCCACCGCGTTGTCGAGGATTTCCCACACCAGGTGGTGCAGGCCGGCGCTGCCGACGCCGCCGATGTACATGCCGGGGCGCTTGCGGACGGGCTCGAGCCCCTCGAGAACGGTGATGTCTTTGGCTGTGTAGTTGGACATTAAGGGATCGTGCCGGCTCAAGGCTCAGGGCTTAAGGCTCACGCAAGAGGCACTTGCCGATAAGTTCTTGCTTGAGCCCTGAGCCATGAGCCGTGAGCCCCTTTAAGGTAGCATCATCGCCCTGATGCTCTGAGTCACCCGTGAACGGCCGCCTCGTGTGGGTCGCGTTCGCCTGGTTTGCCGCGCTCGTGGGTTTAGCGGCCGCGCTCTACAGTTCTGGCCCGCGGCGACCGCCGCGGCCGTTTGCCACCGACACCGTCGCGCGCGGCATCAATGCAGCCCAGCAGGTGTCCGACCGCCGCTGGCAATGGTCGGTCACCTCGACCAAGTCGGCGATGCGAGGCATGGTCGTCAACGTCGACGCCTTCGACGTGAAAGGCGCCCGTCACATCGCCGAGACGATCGTCGAACCGCGCCGCGCGAAGTTCGACGTCATCCTCGTCTACGTGCACCGCGTCGGCGGCCGCGGCAGCCTGCCGGCGCGCAGCGTCGAGTGGTCTCGACGCGACGGCTATGTGGAGACCAGGTATCCGGATCGGTAGGGACGGAAGAGGGCGGTCTCAAAGACCGGCCCCTACGCCGATCACGGTTTGGATGTCTTGCGGCTGCGCGGGCGGGCCGTCTTGGCGGCGCCACCGCGCGGCGCCCGGGGCGCACGGCTGCGTGAGCCAGAGGGGGCCTTGGTCTTGCGCGCGCGGCCGGGCGGCGGGTGCAGCTCGTTGCCGGGCTGCGGGCCGTCGTCATCGACCTCTCCGTCGCCGTCCATCGACAATTCGTCCAAGTCCGCCGCCGCCATCGGAGGCTCGGGCAGCGCCACCGGATCCACGGTGCCCTCGACCGTCGGCTGATCGATCGCGACCGCCGCGTCGGCCACGAACTCCGCCGGCACCTCGACGTCCGAGTCTTCGTCGATGTCGACCGGCAGGCCGTCCATCGCTGCGGCCCTGGGCACGAGATTCGCCCCCGGGAAGACACGCACGGCGCCCTGCCGATCGCGCTCGATCCGGAACACGCCTTCCTTGCCGGCCGCGCGCAGCAGGTCGACCACCGAGGCGAAGCCGTACTTGCGCTCGTCGAAGCCCTCGACCGTGGAGCGCAGGAATTGACGTGCCTGACGCACATACATCGGCCAGCGGATCGACGCGGCCGCGTTGTGGAACGCCTGCTGCACGGTCTTGATGCCGTCCTGCATGCTCATGGGCGAGGGCGGCAGCGTTTCGTCGTCGTCTTCGGTGTCGGCCTCGGCGTCGGACGGGGCGCCGTTGGCGCTGGCCGTGACGGGTGCCGGCGCGGCCGGCATCTCCGTCGCCGGGGCGCTGGGGGCCGGCGGCGCGGCCTCGGCCATGTCGGCGGCGCCGCTCACAGCCTCGACGAGCATGCTGCGGCCGGCGTGCTTCAGCTCCACCGCGCCCGTCTGCGAGACCTTCTCCATGAAGTCGCGGAAGCTGCTGGCGCCGTATTCGCGCTCGGAGAACGTGGAATCGAGCTGCAGCAGCGTGCTCTTGAGCAGGCCGAGCTGCGGCGTGACCTCACGCTCGGAGAGCACCTTGAGCGCGCGCAGCACGAGCGGGAGCACGTTGGCGATTGGCGAGGCGGCACCGGCCGAGGCCGGCGTCTGACGGCCGCCGCGATCCGACTGGCGGCGATGGCTGGTCTGGACGCCGACGAGGTTTTCGTAGGCGATGAACTCGTGGCAGTTGCGCTGCATCGTCAGGCTGGTGAACTGCCGGCCGCCGACGACGATCACCCGGCGCCCGTACTGCTTGAGCTTTTCGACCAGCGAGATGAAATCGCTGTCGCCGCCGACGATGACGAACGCGTTGATGTGGTCGTGGGTGAACGCCATCTCGAGGGCGTCGAGGGCCATCGTGATGTCGGCGCCGTTCTTGTCGCCGCCCGGCGTCATGTTGCGCTGCACCATGCGGATGGCGTGCTGGGTGAGGAGACGGCTGTAGTCGCCGACGCGCTTCCAGTCGCTGTAGGCGATCTTGGTGACGATCTCGCCGCGCTCCTTGATGGCCTCGAGAACGAGGCCGATGTCGAACTGGCCGCCGATGGTGGATTTGACGCCGATCTCGACGTTGTCGAAGTCGATGAACACGGCGATGCGGCTGCGTGCTTCTGTTGCGATCATGAAAGGCTCAGGGCTCAAGGCTCAGGACTCATGGCCTGGCGCGTGACCCGACGGACTGAATTCAAGGCAGACAGCCTGTGTGTTCAGAAGTTGATGTTGGGGCCCGGCACCGAAAGCCGCAGGCGAGAAATCGGAGGGATTTCCGCGAGACTGCGATACGGCCAGAAGCGTCGAGCCCAATCGGCGCTCGCGGTCGAGCGCCGTCAATCCCGAATTATACGCGAAGACCGCAGCTTTCCCCGCCCTGAGCCCCGGAACCGTGACTGTCAGCGTGGGAGGGCGCCGGCCGGGCGCGCCGGGTCGGGCGACCAGTTCAGGATCATGCGCAGGCGACCCACGGCGACTTCGTCCTTGACCATCAGGAAGCGCTGCCCGTCGGCGGTCACGTCGTAAATCGGCGATCGCGATGCCCGCGCCGTAGGAATACGGCCGCTCGAACAACATCGTGGGTTGGCTCAGCTCGACACCGGCGGCGGTTGCAGACCGTAGTCGGCGTGTCCCTCATGCTTGCGGAGGACGAGCGTGACCACGCCGGCCACCAAGGCACAGCCGGCCACGACGGCATACCAGGGGATTCCGAGCATCATGGCGTACCTCTCCGGCTGGGCATCGGACGGCTGGCCACCGGATATCGGTGTGACGCCGAGTCTCCAACCACGTCGAGACCAATCGGCGGGAGCCATGTCAGGCTTGAGCTCGCGGCAGCTACCGCAGACCGAAACGGGCGAATTCGTGCGTTCGCAGCGGTGCGAGACCGAGCGCACTGAACATCAGCCGTGTCTCCTCGACCGCACGCTCCCAGATCGAAGCGAGATCGTCTTCCTTCACACCGAGCATGTAGCCGTAATGAAGCATGAGAAGCTTCATTTCGGCCGGTCGCTTGGTCGACGGCCGGCACATGCGGCGCGACAGTTCGTTGCCGAAGCGGGCGTACGCCACGAGCGGCGCCTGGGGCCCGCCGTCGTCCCAGATCGATGCGAGCTGCGGCGACAGGCGCCAGTGCCGTCCCACTCCACGCGCCACGGCATCGAAGGTGAAGCCCAGTCTGGAGAGACACGCCTCGGTGGCCGGCCGGCCCTCACGCATGTCGGCGTGAATCGCCGCGTACTCGCGGGGCGAGTGGCAAGCGACGAGCACCTCGCCAAAGTTGAGCAGCATCGCCGCGAGATAGGCGTCTTCGCGACGCGCGTATTTGCCGACTTTCGCCGCCACGGCAGCGGCGTGCGCGGCGAGCATCGACTGGACCATCAGCGATCGCAGGCTCGGCGAGCGGGCCTCGAACGCCAGAAAGTAGACCAGCGTGCCCGCCAGACGGCGCACCGTGTCCATGCCGAGCACGACGATCGCGTGCGATACGTTCTCGATCGGCCGGTTCGAGCGGTTGTAGTGGAACGAATTGGACATGCGCAGCACGTTGACCGTGAGCGCGTAGTCCTCGAGCACGAGACCCGCCAGCTTGTGCGCCGAGGTCCGGTCCTGGGTGCCGAGCGCCAGCACGTCGATGAGACGCTTCGAGAACAGCGGCAGCGCGGAGTCGCCGATCAGGTTCGTGACGTATAGCGTGAGGCGATCGGGCTGCGCACTCGGCGACTCGCCGCTGGAATCGGATCCCTGGGTCATCCAGCGACGAATCGGCCGGCCCGGGACAAACCTGAGCACCTCGGGCGTTCGCCCGGGCAATATCGTAAAGGCGCAAGCGAGGGTGTTGAGCGGGGGGCGGCTCCCCGAAGCCGACGCGATACGCGATCAGCGACGCCGGACGAGAAGTGTGGAGATGTCCACGCGCTCGTATCAACGAGCAGTCCGCGGTTTTCGGGCACGGTAAACACCGCGGGTTTCGCGGCGGTCAGCTCGTCTCGAGCGGGGGTGGGGTGAGCAGATCGCTGGGAATCATGCGGCTGAACTGACCCCGCTGCAGCAGTTCCCGGCCCTTGCCGCCGCGGCCGGTCACCTCGTACTTCGCGGTGCTGATCGTCTGCTCGCCGCCGCGGCTGGTCTCGACGCGCATCAGATCCCGATCGCCTTGTGACGCCATGAAGCCGATCACGACGTCGTCGTCGCCTGTGAGCTTGATGAGGATCACGCCTTTACCCGGTCCGGACAGGTAGTTCACTTCGTCGGCCCGGCACAGCAGCGCCCGCGCCTCGCGCGTCGCCACGATCAGCGTTTCCTCCCCCGTGATCCGCTCGACGCACACCACCTCGGCGCCATCGGCCGGCCGCGCGAAGCGCCGGCCGGCGCGGGTGCTGGCCTCGACGAACGGTTCGAAGCTGAAGCGCAGCGCGTAACCGTCCGACGTCGCCGCGATCGCGTGGACCGGCGGCGCCTCGTCCGCTGCCGGTGCCTTGCCCTTCTTCGCCACCGGCGTGATCTGCCCGGCGACGCGCGGGTCGAGGCTGAAGGAAGCCACCACCCGTTCGCCGTCGCGCAGCTTGAACAGCTTCTGCACCGGCTCACCGTAGCCGGTGGACGCAGGGACGTCGATGATGCGGGTGGTATAGGCGGCGCCGAGATTGGTGAACAACGCCACCGTCGCGCGCGTGCTGCCCTGCAGCACCGCCAGCACCGAGTCGCCCTCGCGCAGACGCGTGGTCGAGACGTCGCGGACTTCCTTCTGCCGTTTCAGCCAGCCGTCGCGCGAGACGATGACGACGTTGTCCTCCTCGACGATGAAGTCGTCGGCGGTGAATTCGACCTCTTCCGACGACTCGATGAGCGTCCGCCGCTTGTCGCCCTTGGCGTACTTGGACTGGATTTCGTCGAGATCGGAGCGGACCAGCCCCCAGCGGCCTTCCTCGTCGTTCAGCAGACCGGCGATGTGCCGCGCCCGCTTGCGCTTGTCGGCCAGCTCGTTCTGAATGACCAGGATTTCGAGCCGGGCCAGCCGGTACAGCTTGAGCTCGAGGATCGCGTCGGCCTGCTCGGCGTCGAGCTCGAAGCGCTTGATGATCTTCTCGGCGGCGTCCGCCTTGCCGTCCGACTTGCGGATGATCCGGATGATCTCGTCGAGTGCGTCGAACACCTTCTCGAAGCCTTCGAGAACGTGGATCCGCTTCTGGAGCGACTGGAGCTCGTGCTCGAGGCGGTTGGTCACCACCTCCAGGCGGAAGTGGAGGAAGTGCCAGAGGATCGACTTCAGATCGAGCCGCTCGGGCCGCCCGACCTCGGGGTTCTCGGTCGGGATCAGGCACGTCAGGTTGACGATGAAGTTGGTCTGGAGCGGCGTGTTCTTGAACAGGTACGCCATCACCATTTTCGGGTCGGCGTCCTTCTTCAGCTCCAGCGCGATCCGCACGTCGTCGGTCGAGACGTCTCTCACGTCGAGCAACGGCGGCAGCTTGCGCGACAGCACGACGTCGGCGATCCGCTCGACGAGCGTCGACTTGTTCACCGCGTAAGGAATGCTGGTGACGTAGATCGTCTGCCCGGTGCGCGTCGGCGGCCCCTCTTCCCACGTGGACCGCAGGCGGATGGTGCCGGAGCCGGTCCTGTAGATCTCTTTCAGCTCGTCGGCCGAGTTCAGGATCTGGCCGCCGGTCGGAAAATCGGGGCCCTTGATGTAGCGACAGAGCTGCAGGCTGCTGAGATCGGGGTTCTCGAGCAGCTTCTGAAGGGCGGTGCACACCTCCCCGAGGTTGTGCGGCGGCACGTTGGTGGCCATGCCGACCGCGATCCCGGTGGTGCCGTTCACCAGCAGGTTGGGAATCCGTGCCGGCAGCACCACCGGTTCAGTACGGGTGCCGTCGTAGTTGGGCCGGAAGTGGACGGTGCGCTGCTCGATCTCGCCCAGCATCTCGTCGGCCAGCCTGGCCAGCCGGCATTCGGTATAACGCATCGCCGCCGCCGCGTCGCCGTCGAGCGAGCCGAAGTTACCCGAGCCGTCGATCAGCGGGTACCGCAGCGAGAACGATTGCGCCATCCGGACCAGGGTTTCGTAGAGCGCCGCGTCGCCGTGGGGATGGTAGTTGCCCATCACGTCGCCCACCACCTTCGCGCACTTGCGGTGCTTGACGTCCGCGGTCAGGTTCTGCTGCCACATCGTGTAGAGGATGCGGCGCTGCACGGGCTTGAGCCCGTCGCGCACGTCGGGCAGCGCCCGGGACGTGATCACCGACAGCGCGTAGTTCAGGTAGCGGCTCTGCGCCGCTTCGTGCAGCGCGACGTTGGTGCTACCGGGCGGTGGCGGGGGCGGTAACGGTTCGGAGAGGGGCGAGTCGAAGAGAGACGGAGTATCGGGAGGCTTTCGGGCCATGCGCGCCTAGAGATCTTACCGGCTTTGGGCCGGGCGCCACGCGTGACCGCTCGGTGTCGCGTACAATTCTTGTCTCGCCTTGAGTGAAACTGCCACGACAGCCGATGCGTTGGGCCGCGAAGTCGCGCGGCGACGGACGTTTGCGATCATTTCCCATCCCGACGCCGGCAAGACCACGCTGACGGAGAAGCTGCTGCTCTACGCCGGCGCCATCGAGCTGGCGGGAGCGGTGCGGGGCAGCCGCAGCCAGCGGAAGGCGGCCTCCGACTGGATGGAGATCGAGCAGCAGCGCGGCATCTCGATCAGCACCGCGGCGCTGGAGTTCGAGCTCGAAGGCTGCCACGTGACGCTGCTCGACACGCCGGGCCACCAGGACTTCAGCGAGGACACCTACCGCACGCTCCTCGCCGTGGACAGCGTGGTCATGGTGCTCGACGCGGCCAAGGGTGTGGAGCCGCAGACGCTGAAACTGTTCGAGGTCTGCAAGGCGCACGCGCTGCCGGTCCTCACCTTCGTCAACAAGCTGGATCAGCCGGCGCTCGACCCGTTCGCGCTGCTCGACCAGATCGAGCAGGTGCTGGGCCTGGCCGCGGCGCCGATGAACTGGCCGCTCGGGGATGGCCGGGACTTCCGCGGTGTCTACGACCTGAAGGCCAACTCGATCCTGTTCTACGAGCGCAGCGAACGCCGCGGGCGGCGCACCGCGCCGGTCGGCGTCACGTCACCGGACGATCCGGAAGTCACCGACCTGCTCGGCGAGCGGCGCCAGCAGGCGCTCATCGAGGCGGCCGGGATCATCGGTGGCGCCGGCACCGCGTTCGATCATGACGCCTACCTGAACGCGCGCCAGACGCCTGTGTTCTTCGGCTCGGCGATCAACGATTTCGGCGTCGAGCCGTTCCTGCACGCGCTGCTCAAGCTGGCCCCGCCGCCTGGCCCGCGCCGGGCCCGGGAGCGGCTGGTGGCGCCGACCGATCCGGACTTCTCCGGCTTCGTGTTCAAGGTTCAGGCGAACATGAACCCGCGCCACCGCGACCGGGTCGCCTTCCTCCGCATCTGTTCCGGGCGGCTCGACAAGGACATGCAGGTGTGGAACTCACGGCTCGGCGACGAGATTCGCCTGTCGCGCGTCTACCGCTTCTTCGGACGGGACCGCGAGACCGTGCCCGAGGCGTTCCCCGGCGACGTCGTCGGAATCGTCCTTCCCGGCCGCATCGCCATCGGCGACACCCTGTGTACCGACAAGCGCGTCGTCTTCCCGCCGATTGAACAGTTCCCGCCGGAGCAGTTCGCCTACCTGAGACCAGCCGAGGGGCGGCACAAGCGCTTCGACGACGCGGTGACGCAGTTGGCCGAGGAAGGCCTGCTCCAGGCCTTCATGCCCACCGTCGGCATGCGGTTCCCGATTGTCGGGGTCATCGGCGCGCTGCAGCTCGACGTCATCGCGGCGCGCATGTCGGCCGAGTACGGTATCGCCTGCGTGGTCGATCGCCTGGCGCACGTCGCCGCGCGGTGGCCGATCGTGCCGCCCGGAGAGAAGCTGGCACTGGGGACGATGGGTGTCCTCGATGCCGTGGACCGGCTTGGCCGCCAGGTGCTCGTCTTCGAGTCGGACTGGGCGCTGCGCTACACCGCCGAGAAGAATCCGCGGGTGGACTTCAAGAACACGATGTAGCGCGCGACTCGTCGCGTGCAGCCTGGCCCGACACTCGGCGGGGCTGAAGCCCCGCCTGCGCCAGCTGAAGCTCCGCCCTACGCCTCAGCGGTACAAACAAAAAGCCCTGGGGCGCGCGGCGCGCCCCAGGGCTTCATCAATCGTGCGACTACAGGGCCTTCTGCAGGGCGGCGACTTTGTTGGTCGCTTCCCAGGTGAGGTCCTTGTCGCTCTTGCCGAAGTGGCCGTAGTTGGTCGTCTTCGAGTAGATCGGCCGCAGCAGGTTCAGCTGCTCGACGATGTCCGACGGCTGGAAGCTGAACACGCGGTTGACCGCGCGAATGAGCTTCGAATAGGGCACCGTGGCGGTGCCGAACGTGTCGATGTGCACGCTCACCGGATCGGGATGGCCGATCGCGTAGGCGAACTGCACCTCGCACCGCTGCGCCAGCTTCGCGGCGACGATGTTCTTGGCCACCCAGCGGCCCATGTACGCGGCGCTGCGGTCCACCTTCGACGGATCCTTGCCCGAGAACGCGCCGCCGCCGTGACGGCCCATGCCGCCGTAGCTGTCGACGATGATCTTGCGGCCGGTGAGACCGGTATCGCCCTGCGGGCCACCGACGACGAATCGGCCGGTCGGGTTGATCAGGAACTCGGTCTTGGCGGTCATCATCCGCGCCGGGAGGCACTTCTTGATGACGTTCTCGATGCAGAACTTCTCGATCTCTTTGTGCGAGACGTCGGCGGCGTGCTGGGTCGAGATGACGACGTTCTCGATTCGCACCGGGCGGCCGTCTTCGTAGGCGACCGAGACCTGCGACTTCGCGTCGGGCCGCAGCCACGGCACCTTGCCGCTCTTGCGGATCTTGGTGAGCTCGCGGCCGAGACGGTGCGCGAACATGATCGGCGCCGGCATCAGCTCGGGCGTCTCGTCGCTGGCGTAGCCGAACATCAGACCCTGGTCGCCAGCGCCCTGCTTGGCGGTCTTCTTCCCCGCGGCCTTCTTCGCGTCCACGCCCTGGGAGATGTCCGGTGACTGCTGCGTGACCAGCAGGTTGATGAACACCTTGTCGGCATGGAACACGTCGTCGTCGTTGACGTAGCCGATTTCGCGGATGGCCTTACGCGCGATCGTCTCGAAGTCGAGTTTGGTCTTGGTGGTGATTTCGCCGCCAATCACCACGACGTTCGACTTGACGAAGGTTTCACAGGCGACGCGGCTGTATTTGTCGCCGGCAAGGCACGCGTCGAGAACCGCGTCGGAAATCGTATCGGCGACCTTGTCGGGATGCCCCTCGCCGACCGACTCCGAGGAGAAGATGTATTTGTCCATAACACTCCAAAAAAAAGCCCGCGAGGTCGCGGGCTGTTCGCGACTTAGACAGATATGCCGGGGAGTTCCCGGCACGTGCGGTCCATCAAGTCGTGGAAATCACCGCACGAACGACCCTTTAGTATGGTTCGCAGTCCCGGAAGTGTCAAACGGGCGCAGGGCCCGGGCTCGCTGCCGTTTCGCTACACGCAAACCGCCGTCCCGCTATTTCTTGACGGTCCCGGTCAGCCCTTCCCGTGAGCAGTTGAACGGCTCGATCTTCAGGTCCGAGGGCGCGTATTCATTGGTGGATCGGGGAAAGGCCTGCTTGAAGAACTCGGGATCGACCAGATCGATCTCGACCACCAGCCGCTGCCGCGCCGCATCGAGGCGCAGCCGCTCCACCGAAGTGAGCGCGGCCGAGTGCAGCAGCCCCCGGGTCGGCTGACCGGGCTGCTCGACGTACTGGTTGAGCACGCCGGCGGAATAGTTGGCCGTCTCGATGACCAGCGCGTCGCCGTCCCACCGTCCGATGGAGTGGCCCAGCGAGCCGCGCTTGCCGTCCTTCGGGTGCGTCTTCATGTCCATGTGGATCACGCGGCGCACGTCCATCCACTCGTGGCGCAGCACCACGTCGCCGCCCTCGCGGACGATCTGAAGCGGCGTCCCGGGCGCGCCCCAGACGCGCCTGATCGCGACCGGATCGCACCGGAACGTCGGATCGTCCTTGAACGGATCGTACGCGGCGACCGCCTTCTCGCCTGCTGGCGTCAGCAGCGAAATCATCGGCTGCGGACCGCTGGTGCTGCGGTTGGCGATCGGCGCGAGCAGCCAGGTGCCGAAGATGTCGGTGCGCTTCGCCGCTGTCGTCGCCGCGGCCGGTGCCGCGTTCCGCGGACCATTGACGCTCAACACGCGCCCGTCGGCGAGCTCCACGCTGTCGAAGAAGCACATGTAGGGGCTGTGCCGCGACAGCGACCCGGTCACGCGGATCCGGGAACCGACCTTGAGGATCTGCGGCGTGATGCCGTTGCGCGTGAGCTGCGTGACACCGTGTGATTCGCAGACGTACTCCTGCGTCTTGCCGTTCTCGTCCACCGCTTGAATGTGGACGTAGCTGTGCGGGTTGCGCGCCTCGTACATCGTGAGCGTGCCCGAGATGCTCACCGGCTTGCTCGAGTCGAAATGCGGCGCGAAACTATGGTGCGCGAAGGCGGGGGCGCTGATGAGGGCGCCGGTCACTACGGCAAATGCGATGTGTCCACGCATGCAAGCCTCCGTGACCGGCAAGTATATGCGCGCCCGCCGGCTCAGGGCTCGAGCCGGGCGGGGTCAAAAACCGCTCTAAGAAAAGATCTTTCCGGGGTTCATCAATCCCTGCGGATCCAACGCGGCCTTCAGCGCCCGCATCACCGCCACCGCGTCCTCGCCGTGTTCGTCGAGCAGGTACTGCTGCTTGCCGAGACCGATGCCGTGCTCGCCGGTGCAGGTGCCGCCGAGCCGGAGCGCCCGTTGCACCAGCCGCGCGTTCAGCGCCTTCACCTCCGCCACCTGCCCCGGATCGGCGGGATCGAGAACGAAGTTCAGGTGAAAGTTGCCGTCGCCGACGTGGCCGACGAGCGGCGCATAGGCGCGCGAGGCCGCCAGGTCGCGCTTGGTCTCGACGATGCACTCGGCGAGCGCCGAGATCGGCACGCAGACGTCGGTCACCCAGGCCTTGCCGCCGGGCCGCATCGCCAGCGCGGCGTAGTAGGTGTTGTGGCGCGCGGCCCACAGCGTGGCGCGGTCCTCGGTGGTCGTGGCCCAGCGAAATCCGCTGCCGCCGTGCTCGGCGGCGATCTCCTGCACCGCGGTCGCATGCTCGGCCGCGCCCGCGGCGCTGGTCGCGTGGAACTCGAAGAGCAGCGTGGGCTTCGCCGCGTAGGACAGCTTCGAGTAGCGATTGACCGCGTCGACCTGCACTTCGTCGAGGAGCTCGATGCGCGCGACCGGGATGCCGAACTGGATCGTCTGGATCACGGCGCGCACCGCGGCCTCGATCGAGTCGAACGCGCAGACCGCGGCCGACACCGCCTCCGGCTGCCCGAAGAGACGGACGGTGACCTCGGTGATGACACCGAGCGTGCCTTCCGATCCGACGAAGAGGCGCGTGAGGTCGTACCCCGCCGACGACTTGCGGGCGCGCCCGCCGGTGCGGATGACGCGGCCGTCGGCGAGCACCACGGTCAAGCCGAGCACGACGTCGCGCATCGTCCCGTAGCGCACCGCGGTGGTTCCCGAAGCACGCGTCGCCGCCATGCCGCCGATGGTCGCGTCGGCCCCGGGGTCAACCCAGAAAGCGGCCCCGGTGTTCGCGAGCGCCTTGTTCAATTGCCGGTGCGTGACGCCGGCTTCGACCGTGGCGTCGAGATCCTCGGCGCTCACCCGCAACACGCGGTTCATGCGCGACAGATCGACGGACACGCCGCCGTGGATCGGGTTGACGTGACCCTCGAGCGAGCTGCCCGCGCCGAACGCCACGACCGGGGCGCCGTAGCGCGCCGCGGCGCGAACCACCGCGCTCACCTCGTCTGTAGAAACGGGGAAGGCAACGGCGTCGGGCTCTCCGGGCGCGTGCCACGACTCCCCGTGTCCATGGTGCTCGAGCTGCGTGGCGTTGGTGCTGCAGCGGTCGCCGAGCAGGCCAGCGAGATCGCGCACCAGCGCGGCACGATCGTCGGCGGTGAGAACGGATGGCATGCTCCGGATTGTATTATTCGAAGGCTGAGCCTCATGCAGTCCCCCTTCACGCCCAAGACCCTGTCGTTCCTCCGCTCGCTCAAGCGCAACAACGACCGCGAGTGGTTTCGCGCGCGGAAGGAGGAGTACGAGCGCCACGTCCGCGGTCCAATGGTCGAGCTCATCTCGCGCCTGGCCGGCGACCTCCGCGGCTTCGCACCGGATCTCGTCGCCGATCCGAAGACGTCGCTGTACCGGATCTATCGCGACACGCGCTTCAGCGAGGACAAGACCCCGCTGAAGACCAACGCCGCCGCCGTCTTCCCGCCGCGCGGCTTTCCGCGCCACGAAGGGGCCGGCCTCTACGTCGAGATCGCGCCCGGGTGGGTGTGGATGGGCGGCGGTCTCTACATGCCGCCGCCGGCGTCGCTTCACGCCATCCGCGAGCGGGTCGCCACCACGCATCCCCGTCTCCACCGCACGGTGACGGCCAAGGCGTTTGCCGGCGTGCTCGGCGAGCTGCAGGGCGATCAGCTCACACGCGTGCCGCGCGGATTCGCCAAGGATCACCCCGCGGCGCACTACCTCCGGTTCAAGCAGTTTCTCGGCTTTCGCGAGTTCAAGCCGGAGTTCGCGACGAGCCCCGACTTCTACCCGGAGCTGCTGCGGACGTTCAAGGCGCTCACGCCGCTGCTGCGATTCCTGAACTCGTCGATCCGCGAGGCGGCGGTACCACCCGCCGTCCTGGTCGACGGGCACGGTCACGGCGGCCGGCGGCCAGGACGCGCCGCTCATGGCGCCTGAACCGGCCACCGAATATCGCTCGCGGCTCGCCCGATGGCAGGAGCGCTACGGCGCGCTGTCGCGGGCGGACGCGCGGCTGGCCGCAGCCCGGCTGATCACGTTCGGCGCCGCAGCCGCGCTCGGCTTCGCGATCTGGCGGACGCCGCTCGATGCCTGGCTTCTCGTCGTACCGGCGGCGATCTTCGCGGCGATCGCCATCCGCCACGATATCGTCATCCGCGCCCGCGCCGCGGCCGCCGCACTGATCGGCTTTTACGAGCGCGGCGTCGCCCGCATCGAAGATCGCTGGATCGGCAACGGATCAACCGGCGAGCAGTTCCGCAACCCCTCACACCCCTGCGCCGACGACCTCGATCTCTTCGGCCGCGGGTCGCTCTTCGAGCTGCTCTCGCTCGCCCGCACCCGCCCTGGCGAGCGTGCGCTCGCGGGCTGGCTCACGACCGCCGCGGAACCGGCCGCGGTCGCGGCGCGTCAGGCCGGCGTGCGCGAGCTCACGCCGGCGCTCGACCTGCGCGAGCAGTTGTCGCTCGCGCCGGGACTTTTGCGCGACGCCGTCCACGAACCCGAGCTGCTCGCCTGGGCCGAAGCGCCGCCCGCGCTCTCGCCGCCATGGCTGCGCGGCGTGGCACTGGCGCTGACGGCGTTCACCCTCTCCTCGCTCGTCTACTGGTACGCGGCGGGCGTGGAGACGCTCTTCTACATCGCCATCGCGGCGCAGGCGGCCTTTGCCCTGCCGTACACCCGGAGAGTGGAACACCTGCTCCACGTCGCCGATGGGCCGGGCCGGGAGCTGTCGGCGCTGGCACAGGCGCTGACGCTCCTCGAGCGCGAGTCGTTCACCTCGGGCTCGCTCGCGGAGCTTCAGACCGAGCTGCGCCGATCGGGCGTGCAGGCGTCGGTGGCGATCGCACGCCTGCGGCGGCTGTCGGAGATGCACGACTGGCAGCACAACCTGATCTTCGTCGGCATCGCGCTGCTGCTGATGTGGAGCACGCACCTCGCGTGGGCGCTCGAAGCCTGGCGGCGCCGCTACGGCCGGCACGTCCGAGTCTGGCTGCGCGTGGTCGGCGAGTTCGAGGCGCTCGCCTCGCTTTCCGCGTATGCCTACGAACATCCCGCCGATCCGTTCCCGGAACTCGTGCCGGTCGAGAGCGCCCCCGGTGCGGGCACCGGACTCTTCGAAGGGACCGGCCTCGGCCATCCGCTGGTGCCAGCCGCGAAGATGACGCGCAACGACGTCAGCCTCTCGGCCCATCGGCAGCTGCTGGTCGTGAGCGGCTCGAACATGTCCGGCAAGAGCACGCTCCTGCGGACGGTCGGCGTGAACGTGGTGCTGGCGCAGGCCGGTGCGCCGGTTCGCGCCCGATCGCTGCGGCTGACCCCGCTGGCGATGGGTGCCACGCTGCGGATCCAGGACTCGCTGCAGGAAGGCCGCTCGCGGTTCTATGCGGAGATCTCGCGCGTGAGCCTGCTGGCCCGAATGGCCAGCGGCCGGCCGCCGCTGCTCTTCCTGCTCGACGAGCTGTTCCACGGGACCAACTCGCACGATCGTCTGGTGGGGGCCGCCGGAGTGCTGCGCACGCTGCTCGATCGCGGCGCGATCGGCCTGATCACCACTCACGACCTGGCGCTGACGGCCATCGTCGAGGCGCTCGGCCCGCGCGCCGCCAACGTCCACTTCGAGGACTCGTTCGACGGCACCGACATGCACTTCGACTACCTGATGAAACCCGGACCGGTGACGAAGAGCAATGCGCTCGCCCTGATGCGCGCGGTCGGGCTGGACGTTGAAGAACCTTGAAGGGCTGAAGGCTCAGGGCTCAGGGCCTGGTTGCTCGCCAAGACCACTTGGACAGTACGCTTGTCTATGAAACCGTCTCGGCCGGAACGAAAGCTCTGGCACACGTGCTCTCGAGGGCGACAGACGCTCCATGCCTTGAGCCTTGAGCCCTGACCCCCCCATGAAGGATCTGGCATCATCGTGACCGAAGCCCAAGTCGACGCCATCAACAACGAAGCGTCCGTGCTGATGAAGCGCGGCATCGCGCTCATGGAGGAGCCGCGTCGCGAGGCCGCGATCGACGCGCTGCACTGCTTCGACGAGGCGCTCGCGTTGCGGCGCCGCGTGCCGCCGGATCACTCCGCGTCCCAGGGTTACCTGCTGGCCGCCTGCCTGCTGAACCGCGCCGACGCGCTCGTCAGGTTCAACGACGTGGGGCCGATGGCGGCCGCGCTCGCCTCGTACGAGGAGGGTATCGAGGTGCTACGAGCGCTGCCGCTCGCCGAGGACGCCCGCTACCCGCGCCGGTTGGCGATGGCGCATCAGAATCGCGGCCTGGCGCTGCAAGCCCGCGCACTGGACGGCGACGCCAACGCCGCCGCGGCGGCCTTTGCCAACGCGCTGGCCCTGCTCGATGACGAGCACTCGGCGGGGATCGAGGACCGCGACTACCTGCGCGGCGTGATCTGGCTGAATCTCGCCAACCTGCGCGCCTCGGAAGACGCCCCCGACGCGCACGCCGCCGCCCGCGACGCTGCCGCCCGCGCCCTCGCCTGCGTCGCGGATCAGGAAGCCAGTCAGCCGCCGGCCGCCGAGGCCGGCCTGCGCGCGCGCCACGTACTGTGCCGGCTGTCCGCGCACCGGCTGTCGCAAGCGACCGGAGACGACATGCCCGAGGACGTGCACGAGGCTACCGACGCCGTGGACGACGGGTTGGCCCTGGTGCGGAGCTGGGAGCAGCGCGGCGGTCCCTGGTTCCGCGGCCTGGCCTTCGACCTCTTCCGCTTCGGCGCGCGCGTCTACGCCCATTACCAGCCGCAGTTCCTCGAGGAATTCATCGAGGACAACCTGAACCCCGCGCTGTCGTCGGCGAGCTACGTCGAGAGCCCCGAGATGGTGCTGGCAGCGCAGGAAGCGCGCCAGCTGATGCCGCCCGCAAATGCATGAGGCTCGTCTCGACGCCGTCGCGGCGCGCCATACAATGCGGCCATGAGGCTGCCGGGCGACCCTCGCGCTGCGACCCGCAGACACCTTGCGCCACGCGGACCCCTGGCCCTGGCCGTCGCGGCCGGACTGCTCGCCTGGATGACCGTGTGGGCGGCCGCGCCCGTGAAGGCCGGCGCCCCCGGCGACGAGCTCCCCGACGGTCCGGGCAAGAAAGTCCTGCAGCGCGCGTGCGTCACCTGTCACGACCTCGACGAGGTGACGAAGTTCAAGGGCTACTACACCCGCGCGCAGTGGAACGACATCGTAGTGACGATGGAAGAATACGGAGCAGACCTCGCCGACGGCGAGATCGACATCCTGACGCAGTATCTCGCCGACGTGCTCGGGAAGAAGGAGTAGGAAGCGGCTCCCGGCTCCCGGCTCTCGGCACACCCGTTGAACAGTCACGGGCATGAGCCGCGATCACAGGAGACTTCAAGTCTTTACCGAGGCAGATCAACTCGTCCTCGACGTTTATCGGATTTCTGGGGCGTTTCCAGTCCAAGAGCGTTACGGGATGCAGAGCCAACTTCGACGCGCCGCCGTCTCAGTGGCGTGCAACATCGTGGAAGGATCTGCTCGCCATTCCACTCGGGAGTACCTCCATTTCCTCAACATTGCAACCGGCTCGGCCTCGGAAGCGGAATATCTGATCACGCTGGCGAGTCGGCTGGCGCTCGTGCCCTTGAACGACGCCGATGACCTTGTGCGGGGCTACGCAAAGCTATCCGCCGCGCTTCGAGCAATGATGCGTTCGCTCGCGCGGGCTTAGCCGGGAGCCGGGAGCCGCGGGCTACTTCATCACCACCGTGATATTGCGCTTGGGCGCGTCGCCGACGGTGATGCGGGCGGCTTCTTTGCGGCTCGCCACGTCTACGGCGATCACGGAATCGGTGTTCTCCGTAGAGA
>DATMDI010000457.1:0-14574 GCA_035557875.1 Vicinamibacterales bacterium | reverse complement strand
TGGCCTTCAGGCGGTTCCCTAGGATTCTGCTGACTGACGAGTTCACCACCCTCACGTCGCGGGTGGGCCCCACCGTCAGGCTCGACGTGCCCGTGGTCGCGACAGACCACAGCCCGCCGTCTCGCGCCAGCGCCTTGATCGCTCTTTGCATCACGGCGCGCGTGCGCGGCGTCTGCCGGAACTCCAGGTGCAGATCGTCGATGAACAGCAGATAGCTCCGCGGCGGTGCAGGCTCCTGGGCGCGCGCCGGGACGGCGATGGCGAGCGCCAGAAGACAGGCGAGAGCGACCGGCCTCATGACTGCGAGATTGGACGGCCGCGCCGGCAACTTGGCCTTGGACAAAACCGTGAAACGAGGTTCTTTCCCAATTGCGCCGCCCCGTCCGGGTCGGCAATACTCCTTGGCCATCATGCGGGCCGCCCGCGCCGTCTGCCTCCTGGTTGTCGCAGTCATTCTGGCCGAGGGCTGCGCGTCGAAGCGGCCGGCAGCGGTGCAGGTGCCGCCGGCGCCGCCACGGGTCGACGACGTGGTCGCGCTGATCGAGCAGGGGTGCTTCGCCTGCCTCGAGCGCGCGCACGATCAGGCCTTGGCGCGCGGGCTCCGGGCGCAGGCGTTCGAGGCGGCGGTGCTGCTGATCCTGCGCTCGAAGGAACTCGGGCTGCCGTTCGAGGACTGGCGCGTGAAGGCCCGTGCCGCGGCGCCCGAGGGCCAGCCGCACGCGCTGTATCTCACGATGGCCGACGCCATTGCGCCCGATCGCTTCAGCGAAGAGCGCTACACGCTGTTCGAGCTCGGCGTGCGCAACGCGCGCGCCTCGGTGCCGGCGTGGCGCGAGCAGCTGCGCACCGGCCCGGCGTCCGAGCTCTTTCGCGGGTATCTGGACCTGTCGCTTGTCTGCACGTTCGGCCGTGTCGGCGAGAACGCGCAGAGCGATACCGGCGAGCCGGATCCGGTGGCCGCGGCCCCGCTCTATCAGTACGGCGTCGGCATCTGCGACGCCGCGAAGCTGCCGCGGCTGACCGCATTCCGCACCGCCCATCCGAACTTCGTCGAGGCCGACTACGCGTTGGGCCGTTTCCTGATCGAAGACCCGACCAGCGGCGATCAGGAAGGCGGGCTGCGCCGCCTCGAATCTGCGGCGGCGGCGTTTCCGCGCTCGCCGGCGATCGCGGTGTGGATCGGCAATACCCATCGCAGCTGGGAGGAGTGGCCGGCCGCGCTCGAGGCGTACGACGCCGCGCTGGCGCTGTCGGCCAATCATCCAGACGCGCTCATCGGCCGCACCGTGGCGCTGTCGCAGCTCGGGCGCGCCCAGGATGCGATTCAGAGCGCGACGCGCGTGATCGACAACGGGCAGTGGATGGTGGGCGAGGCGTACTACTGGCGCGCGTGGAATCAGCTGCGTCTCGGCAACCTGCCGATGGCGCGCGAGGACGCCGACCGGGCGCGCACCCAGATGGCCAACGCGCGGGTCTACGTGCTCTCAGGCGTGATCGAATGGCGGATGCGCCGCCTCGAGACCGCGGAGCGCGACTTCCAGCAAGCGGTCACGATCGATCTCGGCGAGTGCGAAGGCGCCTTCGACCTCGGCATCGTGCGCGACGAGCTGCGCCGCTTTCCCGAGTCGCTGGCCGCGTTCAAACAGGCGGGGCAGTGCAACGATCTGTCGCTGAAGCTGCGGCAGGAGGCGATCGCCAGGATCGAATCCGGTCCGGGCACGCCCACCTCGCGGGCGCGCGACGCAGCGCGCCACAAGCGCGCGCTCGCCGAGCTCGAAGAGCGCCGTGACGAGATCCTGCGCGCCATCGCTGCGCTCGAACGGGCGCTGTCGGATCAGGCCAGCGCCCGCCGCGCGCACTAGCGGTCAGTCGTCGGTCGGGCGTTCGACGTGGTCGATCACCATGAACTCCGTCGCGACTCGCTCGCTTTGGAGCTTCAAACCGAGCTGTTCCTGGAGCGCCGTGTCTCCGATACGCCGTCGCCTGCTGGCGCCTGTGTCAGCGGAGCGCTCGACCGCGCGTCTTCGGTCCACTCGAGGCGTACGTCGAACAGGCCGGTGAGGCCGGTGCGATCGACGACCGGCCGCGCCAGGCGTCTCGACAGGAGCATGGCGAGATCCGTCATCGGGCGCGCGCTCATGCGAATGACCCGATCCGAGCCCGACATCATTCCGCACAGGGGCAGTGCGCCTGGATCCGGCTCTGCCTGTGCCGGTTTCGGAGGGCACGGTTCCGGATGCGGGCCCAGCTGCGGACCGAGACGGCTATCCTGCCGCGCACGGACCAGGGCGAAGCCGGCGACCGGGCGCGTGTCGGTGTGCGTCTTCAGCTTGAAGCGCTCGCCGAGCAGGGCGTCTCGGGCGCGACCGGGCTGGTGCCGCGATCACGCTCAGCGAGGCCGCCGGGGCGTGGCTGGCCGCACGCAATTGGCAAATCGACGGGCGGCGTTTCGTGCTCCTGGCATGCGGTGCCGCTGCCGTCGCGGTACCGTTTCTGCTGTCTGCCGGAGCGGCGGTGGCCGCCGTGGCCCTGGCGTTTGTGCTGGGCCTTATTCACCCGCTGCGCGCCGCGGCGCTGCAACGGGCAGCTGCCGACGGCGCGCGCGCGAGAATTGCGTCGCTTGCCAGCGCGTGCGATATGGCGTGCACCACGCTCGGACTGCTTGCGGCCGGCGCTTGGAGCGCCCGCCGCCGCAGCCGTTGAGCGTGGCGCACATGCGCTAGCGCCGGGAACCGGCGAGGTCGGACACGTCGGGCACCTCCTCGCCGAGCGCGGTCGCCAGATCGGTCTGATGCTCCTGCTCCTGACGCAGGATCTCGCGGATGTCTTCCGCGATCGCGTATTCCTGCATCGCCTCGCACTGCCGTACCCGCGCGCGGTAGTTCTTGATGGTTTCGTTCTCGTTGTCGAGGTCGAACCGGAGCAGCTGCCGCGGGTCGTCCGACATCTTCACCTCGAGCGCCTTGGTCGTCGGCGTGCCGCCGAGGTAGTCGATGTGCTTCGAAATCGTGAGCGCATGCGCCAGTTCCTCGGCCGCATGCTGCTCGAGTTCCCTGGCAATCGCCATGTACTCGGCACCCTTGATGACTTGCGAGTACACGACGTAGGCGATCACAGCCTGGTATTCACGCGAGAGGTCGCTGTTCAGCGCGTTGATGAGATCCGCACGCGTCAGAGTGTGTTCAGCCATAAGTCGAATCCATCCGGAAGGGGAGCCGGCACCGGCCCCGCGGTTACGTCCTTCACGCCGTCGGCGCGTCGCCCGGAGCGTCGGCGGCGTTGGACCATGCGGCGGCAAGCGCGAAGAGAAGCGGCGCCGCCACGAACAACCGTACGGCGCGAATGAGTAAGCGCTTCATCGTGATTCCCTCCGCCCTTGTAGGACTTGCATAAGCTGAGCGGGCGCCACGGGGTGTATGCGCTGCGCTTGGTCCGCGCTCGCCCGCTCTGCGGTGGGCAAGAGCAAAAGCCGCGCCGAGGCTGGACGATGAAGCTCGTGCGGAGAGAACGTCGAGGTACAAGAGAAGGGCGGCCGTGGAAGGCCGCCCTGACGAGTGGTGCGAAGCGAGGATGACGAGCGTTCTCAGACCGCGCCGCGAAGGCTGTGCCTCACCCTCGCACGTACACGTTGAACCACTCGATCGTCCGCTTCCACGCCGCGTCGGCGGCTGCCTTGTTGTAGCGCGCGGGCGTCGCGTCGTTGTTGAAGCCGTGCACGGCGCCGGGATAGATGTGTCCCTCGTACTTTACGCCGGCAGCCTTGAGCGCGGCCTCGTACTCGGGCCACGCCGCCACGAGGCGCGCGTCCTCGCTGCCGTGATGCACCAGTACGGCCGCCTTGATCTTGGGCACGTCGGCCGCCATCGGCCCGCCGCCGTAGAACGGCACTGCGGCCGCGAGGTCCGACCCCATGCGCACCGCAAGCGCATTGGCGATCCCGCCGCCGAAGCAGAAACCGGTGACGCCGAGCTTGCCGGTGCTGTCGGGCCTCGACTTCAGCCACACGGCCGCGGCGTAGAGGTCTTCCGCCATCTTGGCCCGATCGACCTTGCCGAAGAGCTGGCCGCCCTGGTCGTCATTGCCGGGGTAGCCGCCAACCGACGTGAGACCGTCCGGCGCGAACGCCATGAAGTTCTCCACGGCGAGGCGCCGGGCGACGTCCTCGATGTGGGGATTGAGCCCACGGTTCTCGTGCACGACGAGGATGCTCGGCAGCTTGGTCGCGCCGGCGCTCGCGGGCCGCGCCAGCAGACCGGCGATGCTGCCATTCCCATTGGGCGACGGCACCGTGACGCGTTCGGTCTTGATGCGCGGGTCGCTGGGCGACACCTGCTGCGCCGCCGCGTAGTTCGGCGTCAGCGCCTCGACCATCGCCGCGGCCGCGACGCTCGTGGCCGCGATCGCGTTGACGCGCGTCATGAATGCGCGCCGATCGATGTGGCCGTGGATGTACTGGTTGTAGGCCTCGATGGCCTCGGCCGGCACGGTCTGCGAGGTCGGCTCCATGGAAATCCTCCTGGTCGTTCAAGGCGAAAGGGTGTGTGTTGGGCGAAGCTGCGCGGAGGTTATCACGCCTGCTTGGTGAGCGATCCGCGGTACTCCCTGGCATCGGCACCGGCCGCCAAGCCGGCCTTGTCGCCGAACGACGAGATGCCCTGATCCGAGTAGGTGACTTCGAGCTGGGCGCCACGCAGCTTGCCGCTCAGCGCCAGGCGCTGGTAGCGTTGCGTGAGATATCCGTTCGACGAACGTTCGAACGAGTAATCGACGACGTAGCCGGTTTCGCCGGGTGAGCCGCTGACGGAGTGCACCAGTACCGTCACCACGCCCCGCTCGGGCGGTACGTACTGCAGCTTCTGGCCGGCGTGCGTCAGTTCGGTCTTGTGAAAGCCGTCGTTATCGTTGAACGCCCACATCGGCCGCCCACTGGCCGCCACGTGCAGGTCGCAGCCGACCGTCTCGATGCTGCCGGGTTCGCGCAGCGTGCCCATCCACTGTCCGGTGATGGTGCTCGAGCCCGCATAGGTCGTCGCCGCCGGCCGGACGCGGTCATCGCGAACCGGTTGCGGTGCAGACCCGGTAGATGCACCGGGGGCGGTGCCCGAGTGTGCGGTGCTGCCGGCCGGCTCCGCCGGTGGCGCATCTTGCGTCGGGGCGTTCCGCTTCGCCCCAGGAATCTCGGTCTTCAACAACTCGTTGAAGACGCTCTTCACCGCCGCCTCGACCGTGGGAGCGTGGCGCTCGATGCCGCGCCGCGCCGACTCGTACACCTCTTCGGCCTTGGGCCGGGCGCGCTCGGCCACACCGGCGATCTTCTGCGTGACCTGCGCCGCGCCGGCCACGAATGCGGCTTCACTCGAGGCGGTCCGTGCCGTGGAGGCGGCCCCCGCGCGTCCTGCCTGATCGACCGCCGCGTCCAGCGCCTTGAGGCGCTCGGCGCGAACCTTTGCCGCCGCGGTCGCGGACGCCGCCTGCTGCGAGAGCGTGAGACCGGCGAGCGTCATCTTCACGCCCGCGCGCGCCCGGTCGTCCATCGCGCCCCAGGCGCGCATCAGTTCGTCCTGCGCCGCGGCGGGATCGATCGTCAGCAGCCGCTCGATCAGCGCATGGTGCTCCTTGTACTCGCCGCCCAGTTCCTGCAGCCGCTTCGCGCCTTTCTCGATCCAGTCCCACGCCATGGGGCCAATTCTACTCACGGCGCGGGGGGCCACGAGGCGGGTCCAAGGACCCGCAGCCATGACCAACTGCGGTCGCGGAACGGACGACGTCCGGGCTTTGCAGGAGCGCGTCGACGCCAATCACCGCCACATGCTGGTTCATCACCAAGACGTCAAGGGCGACATCCAACTGCTCGCCGAACATCACTCCGATCAAATGGAACGGCTCTCGGACATGTCGGACCGACTCTCCGGTGTGTCGGACCGACTCTCGGACATGTCCCACATCCTCCGTCGGCTCGATCGCGGCCGCTGACCGGCGGAGCACCCCTTCTCTAATCCCTCGGCGGCTAACTCAGCCGTCGTGTGCCTTTTCGACTCCAGTCACGTTTAACCATTGACCAGCTGAACCGCCGCGTAAACTCGTCCTTCCGGAGCGCATAGACATGACTCACCTCACTGGCACGCGACGGACCGCTCTCGCGGGCCTCGCCCTCGCTGGTCTGTTGATCGTCCGCACCGCCGGCGCGCAGCCGGCCGCCGCTCCGGGTTCGGTGGTGACGATCGACAAAGCGGAGGCGGGCAGCTGTTCCGTAACGCTGGCCATCGCGACGCCGCGCGCCGGCGACGACGTGGGGCTGGCAGTCGACCTGGCCGAGTTTCGCGAGCAGACCCTGACCGGGAGCACGTCGAAGCTCGAGTTCAACGTCGGCTCGCCGTTGCGCGCGGGATCGATCGTCAAGCTCCGCCTGAACGGCACCGAGGTCGGCATGCCGCTCGTCGTGGCGGCGAGGCAGGGCGGCGGCGGCGATCCGTGCCGGCCGCCGGCGGCGGCCGTAGCGCTCGAGAGATCCCCGTTCGAGGCCACGGCGTACCTGGGTACGGTCGTCGATACGTTCGCGCCCGACATCGTCGGCGACTACAAGAATCCCGAAGCCGGCACCGCGCAGAAACTGCGAAGCATTTTCGGGGTCGATTTCGCGTACCGGCTGCTCGGCGGCGACAACGCGCCGGTCCAACTGTGGCTGCGCGGTGAAACCCTGCACGGCGTCCGCACCGCCGACATCGAGTGCAATGTGCCCGCTCCGCCGCCGGTGTGCTCGGAAACGACGCCGTTCCCGGACCGCGCCAAGTTCATCCTCGAGCACGCCAGCAGCATCGAGGCGCTCGTCGCGCCGCGGCTCGAGTTCAAGACGCTGCAGTTGGGCAGCGACTCGCCGGCGCGCCTCTACGCGATGGCGAACTTCGGCTTCATCGCCCTCGAACGCGCCCCGAGCGTGTACAAGAGCTTTCACTACGGCTTGGGCCTGCGCACGGTTGACGGCACGTTCGAAGGCAGCTACCTCGAGATCGGCCTCGGCCCCAACGAGCTGTTTTCCGGCTCGAAGACGCGGCTCAAGATCGACGGCCTCGTGAGCTTCAGCCTCGACGCGGTTCCCGGCGTGGGCGAGGCGCCGCGCTTCTTCGTGCAGATGTTCATCGACAACAACCTGAACGACGGCGCCGACAGCGTGCAGACGTTCTTCGGCATCGACCTCGATCTGAAGCGGGCGTTCGGGCGATGACTCGCGGACGGCTCGGATGGCTCGCCGCTGCCTGCGCGGCGCTGGTGCTGGCCGATGCCGCGGCCCCATTGGCGCAGTCGTGCGACGACTGCGTGAAGACGCGGTTCTGGCAGGTCAGCCCCACGTTCTGGACCGACGGTTCTGGTGAGGCGCCGCCGGAGCTGGCGGCGCTGAAAACACTCAAGCCTGCCGACGTCGGCATCGCGTTCTCAGGCGGCGGCACGCGCTCGGCCTCGGCCACCATCGGGCAGTTGCGCGGACTGCGCGCCAACGGGTGGCTGTCGCGCGTGCGCTACATGACCGCCGTCTCCGGCGGCTCGTGGGCGGCGGTGCCCTACGCCTATTACCCCGGCTCGCTCGACGATCTGCTCGGCGTGCCGGCCCCCCTCGATTTCGCCACCGTCGAAACCGTCCCCGCCGGCCTGCTCGCCGATCGCGTCGTGCGTTCCAAGCTGGGGCACGTCGGCCTGCAGGAGGCGCCGAGCTTCGTGCCGGCAGACTCCGACCGCCGCATCGCCGACCGCATCGACGTGAGCACGCTGCGCAGCGCCCTGGTGATCGGCCGTCAGGCCGTCCGCAAGCTGCGCCGCAGTGAGGTGCCCGAGCCCGAACGCCAGAACAAGACCTACGCGCACATGCTCGGGCAGCTCTTTCTCGACCGCCTCGTCCCCGACGGCAATCGGCGGCCGTACACCTGGACCCGCGACTCGGCGATCGAGATCAGCGTCGCCACCGGCCAACCCGCCGGCCAGTTCCTGGTGATGCCGGACGACCGTCCGTTCCTGATCGTCGGCGGCACGGCGGTGAAGGCCGTCGGCAGCGAATACCCCCGGCTCATCCCGGTGGAATACACGCCGCTCTACACCGGGATCCGCCAGCGGTTCGGCAGCGTCGGCGGCACCTACGTGTGGCCGTGGGCCTACGATCGGCTGGCGGCCGCGAAGAGCTCGAGCACCGAAATCCTGGTCAGCCCGAAGCCCGTGGACCGGATGTTCACGCTCGCCGACGTGATCGGCAGCAGCGGCGCCGCCCCGCAACTCGAATTGATGCTCGGCAGCTCGGTGCCGGCGCAGCTGCGGCCGGCGCTGCGGCAGGCCGCCGCGGCGTTCCCGTCGTTCTCGAACCTGGCGGTGCGCGGTGAGGGCGTCGAGGAAGCCCCAGCCGCGCCCTCGGCCGAGATCGCGCACGGGGACGGCGGTTTCTCCGACAACCTCGGGATCATGCCGCTGCTCGCCCGCGGCGTGCAGAACATCCTCGTGTTCGTGAATTCGAGCAGTACCTACGTGGAGAACGACCAGCTGCAGTCGTACTTCATGCGGCTCGCCATCCGCGACGGCAACGGCGACAAGACGTTCAACGCCGTCTTCGAGCGCGAGCGCTACCGCGAGGTGCTCGCCGGGTTCGACGCCGCGGTGCGCGACGGCAACGGCGCGCTGTACTGCGGCACCAACTGGACCGTGCTGTCGAACGAGATCTACAACATCCGCGGCTATCCGCGCCTGAACATCTGCTTCGTCTACAACCACCCGGCGGCGAAATGGAAGGCGGCGCTGCCGCCGACGATTCGCGACTGGGTGACGCCGCCGGATCCCAAGAAGCTGTCGAAGCAGGCGAAGGCGCTCCAGCGCTTTCCCTACTACAAGACCTTCGGCGAGAACCGCACCAGCGTGATCCAGTTGACGCCGTTGCAAGTGAACATGCTGGCGGATCTGGCCGCGTGGTCGGTGACCAGCGATCACGCCGTGAAAACGATCGTGAGCGCGTTCGGCGAGGCCGTGCTGCCGGCGCCCATGCCGGCAGTACGACCGTAGCGAGGCATACGCATGACCAGCGACGACACGAGACGTGACGAAGCCAGCGTCTCATTCGAGACCGTGCTCGCGACCGAGCTGCAGCACGTGATCTGGCGCCGCGCCCGAATCTCCCCCACCGTCCGGAAGCCCCAGGCTGACGAGGACGAGGAGGACGACCCCGGCGACGCGCGGGTAGACGGAGACGGCGCCGCAGTCAACGCGCATCGTCTGAAGCCGTTAGGCCTCGGGTTCTCGGGCGGTGGCATCCGATCCGCGACGTTCAACCTTGGCATCCTGCAGGGGCTCGCCGAGCTCGACCTGCTGCGCCGGGTGGACTATCTCTCGACGGTATCGGGCGGCGGCTACATCGGGTCGTGGCTCCACGGGTTCATCAAGCACCACTGCGACAGCAATCTGATCGAGGCCACGCGCCGGCTTTCACCGACGATCAAGCCGGTGGAAGGACCGGCGACCAAAGATCCGATCGCGTTCCTGCGCAAGTACAGCAACTACCTGGCCCCGTCGCCGGGCCTGTTCAGCGCGGATACGTGGGTGATCGGCGTCATCTGGCTGCGCAACGTGCTCCTCAATCAGTTGATCCTGCTGCCGGCATTGGCCGTGCCCATGCTGTTGGCGTCGCTGGCGGTGTTCGGGCAGATCAAAGTGAAGGAGCTCACCGAAGGCGGATGGGTATCGGACACCTTCCACATCTCGGCCGCCTTGCTCGCCGCCATCGGTTTGCTGGTCGCCGCCTGCGGGGCGGCCATCAACCTGCGCCCGATCGTGCGTCGAACCCTCCCGGCGAAGACCTCGAAGGGCGGGTCCGGCTGGTGGCAGAAGGCCAAGAACTGGTTCGAAGACGGAGTCAACGCCGGCTTGCGCCGGCCGCTCCGGTACCTCGTTGTGCCGCTGCTGTTCCTCGTGGCGGCGATCCTCGGGTGCACCGATCTGGGCCGGGGAAGCGTGTCGGCCCGCCTGGTGGCGGATCCGATGGGCTTCGGCCTTCTGGTGCTCGCGATGTTTGCCTGTCCCTACTTCGTCCTCGGGTGGGGCGGCGGCTTCCTCAAGTACTACGGGGCGATGCACGGCAAGACGACGCGGGCCGGCGTTCAGGGCTTTGTCTACCTGGTGCTGATGTCGCTGGCGGCGGCGGCCCTGAGCGCCTGGCTGCTGCACGAGGTCCTGGAACTCTCGCGCGGGTGGCCGGCGTGGAGCCGGGTGGCCTTCGTCCCGGTGCTCGTGTGCCTGGCCGTCCAGGTGGGTATCACGCTGCTGGTAGGCCTGATGGGCGCGGATTATCCCGACGGCGCGAGGGAGTGGGTGGCGCGGGTCGGCACGGGGCTGCTCCTCCTGTGCACGGCCTGGCTGGCGCTCTTTGCCGTGGCCATCTGGGGCCCTTGGGCCGTCGCCTGGTCGCTCGCGAACTACGGCAAGACCACGCTGACCGTCCTGACCGGATGGATCGCGACGAGCGGTCTCGGAGTGCTGGCCGGCCGGAGCCCGGCGTCTGGCGGCGTCGAGCAGGAGGCGAAACCGGCGTCGGGGCGCATCGTGGCGCTGCTCGTTGCGGTGGCGCCGACGGTGTTCATGATCGGGTATCTCCTGCTGATCTCGCTCGGCGTGCACAAGGCGGTGGACGCGCTGCTCGACATCCCGATGACGCCGGCGGTCACCGTCCCGGCGCCGCCCAGCCGGCTCAGAGTCGACGTGACCGTTCCCGAAGCCACCACGCCCATCGAGATCAGCGTCAACCGGTCCGGCGAGCTCTCGACGTTCGAGGGATGGCTTGCGAAAGCCGGTGTGTTCGCCGACAGCTACTTCAACCTGTTCGCCCTGCCGGTTGCCACAGGAGCCGCGTGGCTGACCCTGTTCGTGGGCGTGTGTGCCGGGATCGTGGCGCTCGCCTCGCGCCGCATCAACATCAACGAGTTCTCGCTGCACCATTTCTACAAGAACCGTCTCGTCCGCTGTTACCTCGGCGCCAGCCATGGCGAGAAGCGGCAACCGAACCCGCTGACCGGGTTCGACCCGAGAGACGACTTTGCGTTGTCGGAGCTGCGGTCCGACGATCCGGCGACCCCGACGACGTGCAACTACACCGGGCCGTATCCCATCGTGAACACGACGCTGAACGTGAACGTGGGCGCCGAGCTCGCACAGCAGGAGCGCAAAGGTGCGTCGTTCGTGTTCACGCCCGCGTACTGCGGGTTCGCGCCCTGGGAGACGATCGCCGAGGCACGGACGTCGTGGCTCGATCGATTCGACAAGGACGGCGGATATCACCGGACGGCCGGTGGCACCTATGGCTACAGTGCGCCTGAAGGACCCACCGTCGGCCAGGTCATGGCGATTTCCGGTGCGGCCGCCAATCCCAACAGCGGCTACGCCACCACCGGCGCCATGGCGTTTCTGCTCACCGTGTTCGACGCCCGTCTCGGCTGGTGGCTCGGCAACCCGCGATGGCGCAAGGCGAGCTCGAAGCCGGGGCCGTCGTTCGCTCTGGGAGCGCTCCTGTCCGAGCTCTTTGCGCAGACGACCGCGCGCTCGAAGTTCGTGAACCTGTCCGACGGCGGGCACTTCGACAACCTGGGGCTGTACGAGCTGGTCCGGCGGCGGTGCCGCTACATCATCATCGGCGACGGCGAGCAGGACGGCGAGTTGACGTTCGGCTCGCTCGGCGGCGCCATTCGCAAATGCCGCGCCGACTTCGGCGTGGAGATCGACATCGACCCGCACCCGATTCGCTTGAAGAACGGCCGCAGCACCGCCCACTGCGTCGTGGGCACGATCACCTATCCCGAAATCGATCCAGTGCAGCCCGAGCCGATGACCGGACAGAACGTCAACCCAGAGGAGGACGGCAACCCGAACAAGAAGGCCGGCCAGGATCTGGGCGCCGTGAAAGAGGCCACCGGGCGGGCACGCGGTTGGCTGCTGTATTTGAAGTCGAGCCTCACCGGCAACGAACCCGCGGACGTGATCGAATACCAGTCGCGCAACCCCGACTTTCCGCACCAGAGCACCGGCGACCAGTTCTTCTCCGAGTCGCAGTTCGAGAGCTACCGTCGCCTGGGCCTGCACGTGCTGCGCGAGGCGTTCGAAGGCGTGCAGGGCAAGGTGGGCGAGGTTACCGAGTGGAAGAAGCCGCCCGTGGCTGACGCATCCGCTGAACCGGCTGCAAGCGTGGCCGCGGCGACGCACGTTCCGGTCAATCTCCTGAAGATATTCCAGCAGCTCACGACCAAGTGGTACCCGCCCATCCCGGTGCCGCACGACCAGGCCAGCCGCTTGAACGATCGGTACAGCGAGATGGTGAAGCGCTTGAGCGACAGCGATCTGGTCAAGCTGTTGCCTACGGTGCTGGCGGACCCCGCCGACCCGGCGTGGCCCGCGGGGACGGCGAAGCCGGGGGACAAGGAGTTCGTCTACGCCGTGGAGCAGATTGGCCTGATGGAGAACGTGTTCTTCGAGTTCGGCTTCGAGCACGCCGCCAATCGCGCCAACCCGCGCAATCGCGGCTGGATGAAGGTGTTCCGGCAGTGGGTGGCCAACGACCAGTTCTACATAGGGATGTGGCCGCGCGTGAGGAATTCTTACAACCCGGTTTTCCAGCGGTTCATCGACCAGCTGCACACGGACAAGATCGACGACGTTCCCATCCAGAACTGACGGCGATCAACCTTGTTTGTTCGTCGGGACCGGAATGACCAGGACCGTCGGATTGTGATCCGACCCGAAGCGGCGATCGATCGTCTGGCAGGTGCTCTCGAGCCCCGACGCCGCGAGGTTGCTGAACACGTAATCGAGGCGGCCGCGCCACCAGCCGAACGGCACGTGCATCTGCCGCGGCCATGTATTCGTCTTGCCGCGCCCGCAGGCCTCCTGGGGCAGCACCGCCTCGAGGTTCTTCAGCGCCTGCTCGCGCCGCATGTTCCAGGTGTTCAGATCGCCGCCGGCCACGAGCGGCCCGCGCGCCCCCATCTCCCGTAGCTGCGGCGCCAACGCCTTGGCCTCGGCGGCGCGATTGCTCCTCGGATTGAGGTGCACCGTTGCGACGCCGATCGCCGGCAGCCCCGGGATCGCCACCGTGGCCGCCACCACCACCCGCCGCTGACCGCCGAACGGCAGCTCGATGGCGCGCACGTCGCTCAGCGGGTGGGTGGACAGGATGGCGTTCCCACGGTCCTGCTGCGCGTCCGGCTCGAACAGGCTGCCGTTGCGCATCGACGGCACGTACGCCGCGTGCAGCGAGAGCCGTGCCGCCATCGCCGCCACGCCCTGTGTGTCGGCTCGCGTCCGGATCTCGCCCGGCGGCTCCATGCCTGACGGCACCGTGGCCGGAACCGCAGGGCCGCTGCGCACCGCTTCCTGCAGCAGCAGGACGAACGCCGCGGGTTGCGGGATCTTCGCCTCGCGATTCAACCACTCGATCAGACCGCCGACGTCGGCGTGGCCCACGTGGACGTTCCAACTGACGATTGCGAGCGAGGCGACTGGTGGCGCCGCTTCCGGGCCCCGAAGCAGCAGCGGCGGTCCGACGCTGTCGCACCAGCGGTCCAGCGTGGGCTGATCCGCCGCCGATGCCACCGACCGCCACTCCACGCCGGACTCGCCGCCGCGACAGGATGGCGAGGTAGTGCCGGCAGAGTGCTGCGCTCCCACCGCCCAGGTGGCGCACACCACGAAGGCGAGGAGACAGCAGGCGTGCGGGCCCCCGGTGCGGGTCCATGATTGGCGCGTGCTCCCACCGCCTGCGCGTCTCATCGCCTTTGGACTCATTGCCGTCAGCTTCATGATGGCCGAGTTTGCGGCGACGCGCACAGGGGCGGCGCAGTCGCCCGCACCCTCGTCCGCCACCGCGCAACAGTTCGAGGTAGTGTCGATCAAGCCCAACCAATGCCGCCGGCCCGCTGGTGCAGCACGCCTACAACGTCAAAGACTTCCAGCGGCTGGGCGCTCCGGGGTGGATCCACACCGAGCGGTTCGACAGCCGAGGCTCGTTCTCGGGCGTGGCGATGCGGCTGAGCGCCCGCACGTTTCGCGCCCTGCGCCACGCCTCCCGCTCGACCCAGCCGTGGGCTCTGACTGGGTCGTCGGCGGATTCACGTCACCGCACCCGCCGGCGGACGCAGGACGTCCACGACATACGCGAGGTTGAAGCGTGTTCCGTCCCAGCACGGCAAGCCTCGTGAGCTCGCCATGACCCCGAGCGCCGGTGGATCGGTAAGTGTGAGCCGAGGCGCCGTCTCGATCCGGCGGCCGTCCGGCCTGAGAAATGTGACAGCGCCACCCGCCCCGCGCTCGATTCCAATACCGCCTTCGTGCACCAGCCGGTGGTGGCGACGGCATACGAGCAGCAGGTTGTCGAGCGACGTGCCACCGCCGTCGGCCCAATGCGTGATGTGGTGGGCGTCGCAATGGCGGGCCGTGCAGCCGGGGAAGCGGCAACGCCCGTCGCGGGCGTTGAGCGCGCGGCGGATGGCCGGGGGAATCGATCGCGTCTTTCGTCCCACGTCCAGCGCCGATCCCTCGGGGCCCTCCTCGATGACGACCACCGAC
>DATMDI010000456.1:0-7905 GCA_035557875.1 Vicinamibacterales bacterium | reverse complement strand
GTCATGATCATCCCGTTTACGTGGGCTCACACGTCGCTGGCTGACCTTCGGCCGGGCGCGCAGGTGAACCTCGAGTGCGATATGGTTGGGAAATACGTGGCCCGAGCGGCCGAGTGGTACCGACGTCCATGAGCGATGCTCCGCCTCAGACTGGCAAGCAAGTAGGCTCCGCCTCGCTATGGCAGTGTCTGATTGCCCGCCCTCCGGGCGGGCGGAGACGTCTTGCAGGCCGTCTCGAAAACTTGACTCGTGTGGTGAGACTTCATGCCCCTCAAGACGTCTAGTACGCAGATGCGCATCGCCAAGGGGGCCCGCCGGAAGGGGCCGTTCGCGTCGATCGACGACGCGATCGAAGGTATCCGCGCCGGGCGGATGATCGTCGTCGTGGACGACGAGGACCGCGAGAACGAAGGCGACCTGACGATGGCGGCCTCGACCGTCACGCCCGAGGCGATCAACTTCATGGCCCGCCACGGGCGTGGCCTCATCTGCCTGGCCATGACGCCCGAGCGGCTCGACCGCCTGGAGATTCCGCTCGAGGTGAGCGACAACTCGTCGCGCCGCGACACCGCGATGTGTGTGTCGATCGATGCGCGCGAGGGCACCACCACCGGCATCTCGGCGGCGGACCGCGCCGAAACCGTACGCGTGGCCCTCGACCCTGAGAGCATCCCGCGCGACCTGTCGCGGCCCGGACACGTATTCCCGCTGCGCGCCCGCACCGGCGGCGTGCTCGTGCGGTCGGGGCACACCGAGGCGGCCGTGGATCTGGCCCGTATCGCCGGTCTCGAGCCGGCCGGGGTCATCTGCGAGATCATGAACGACGACGGCACGATGGCCCGCGTGCCCGAGCTCACCAAGTTCGCGCGCAAGCACGGCCTGCTGATGATCACGATCGCGGATCTGATCCAGTACCGCATGCGGAACGAACGGCTGGTGAAGCGCGCCGCTACCGCGAACCTGCCGACCGAGCTCGGCGCCTTTCACGTCTTTGCCTACGAGAACCAGATCGACAACCAGGCCCACGTGGCCCTGGTGCGCGGCGACATCGGCGACGGCAAGGACGTGCTGGTGCGCGTCCACTCGAAGTGCCTCACCGGCGACGTGTTCCACTCGGCGCGCTGCGACTGCGGCCCGCAGCTCGATGCCGCGCTGGCGCGGATCGCCGGCGAAGGCCGCGGCGTCCTCCTGTATCTCAATCAGGAGGGGCGCGGCATCGGCCTGGTCAACAAGATCCGCGCCTATGCGCTGCAGGATCAGGGGCTCGACACGGTCGAGGCCAACGAGCGGCTCGGATTCAAGGCCGATCAGCGCGACTACGGCATCGGGGCGCAGATTCTCAGCGACCTGGGCGTCAAGACGATGCGCCTGCTGACGAACAATCCACGGAAATTCGTCGGCCTGCAGGGATACGGCCTCTCGGTTTCGGAGGCGGTGCCGCTCGAGATCCCGGCCAGCGATTCGACGCGGCGATACCTCAAGACCAAGAAGGACAAGCTCGGTCACAAACTCTCGTCGGTCTGATCTGATGCGACTGGCTGTGATCGCCGCGGCGGCACTGTGCGTCGCCTGGCCCGCGTTTGCCCAATCCACCCCCGACGCGGTGGTGCCGTTCCGGATCGGCGTTCCCGACGCCACGCTGCGCGACCTGCGCGCGCGCCTGGCGAACACGCGTTTTCCAGACGCGATCGACGGGTCCGCGTGGGATGCCGGCACCGACCTCACGTATCTCAAGTCGCTCGTGGCGTACTGGCGCACGGGCTTCGACTGGCGGGCGCAGGAGCGGCGGCTGAACCAGTTCCCGCAGTTCACCACGACTATCGACGGCGTCTCGATCCACTTCGTCCATCAGCGATCGAGCCATTCCGACGCGCGCCCGCTGGTGCTGATTCACGGCTGGCCGGGGTCGTTCGTGGAGTTCACGAAAGTGATCGGCCCGTTGACCGAGCCGACGCGCCACGGAGCGGAGGCCGGGGACGCCTTTCACGTGGTGGCGCTGTCGCTGCCCGGGTTCGGCTTTTCGGGCAAGCCGCGCGCGGCCGGGTTCAACACCACGCGCATCGCGCGGATCGTCGCGCAGTTGATGGCGCGCCTCGGCTACCAACGCTACGGGGCACAGGGCGGTGACTGGGGAGCGGCCATCGTGCGTCAGTTGGGACTCGTCGATCCCGAACATCTGATCGGGCTGCACAGCAACATGTGCCTCGCGGGCCCGCCGGCGGGGGGGAATCAGAACGATGGCGTGCCAGAGCCGGAACTGGAGCGCGTGAAAGCCGCGCAGGGGCGGACGGCGACCGAGCTCGGCTACTTCCAGATCCAGTCCACCAGGCCGATGACGTTGGGCTACGGGCTCACCGATTCGCCGGCGGGTCTCGCGGCGTGGATCGTCGAGAAGTTCCGCGCCTGGTCCGATTCGGGTGGCGACGTCGAGAAGCGCTTCACGAAGGACGAGCTCCTGACCAACGTCACGCTCTACTGGGTCACGGGGACGGCGGCGTCGTCAGCACGCATCTACTTCGAGAACCGGCTCGACGGCGGCCTGCAGCGGCGCGTCGAGGTACCGTTTGCGTGCGCGCGATTCCCGGGCGACTTCCTCGCCGTGGCGCCGCGCCAGTGGATCGCGGCGCAATACAACCTGGTGCAGTTCACCGACATGCCGCGCGGCGGCCACTTCGCCGCGATGGAGGAGCCGGAGCTGCTGGTGCAGGACGTCCGGACGTTCTTCAGGAACCGGCGCTGACGGCGCGCCTCAGGCCTCGAGCTTTTTCTCGGCGAAGCGCAGGTCCTCGACCGGCTGGCCGCCGATCAGGTGTTCCTGGATGATGCGCTCGAGCGCCGGCGGGTCGCACTCCTTGTACCAAGTGCCTTCGGGATAGACGACGGCAATCGGCCCGCCCTCGCAGATGCGCAGACAGTTGGCCTTGCTGCGCAGCACGCCGCCCTGCTCGGAGAGCCCGAGCTCCTTGAGGCGCTTCTTGAGGAAGTCCCACGCCGCCACACCGCGCTCGTAGTCGCAGCACTTCGGTTTGGTCTGTTCGGCGCAGAGGAAGATGTGGCGTCGGGCGACCGGGATGCCGATCGTGGTGGCGATCTTTTGCAGCGATTCGTCGGACATAGGTAATTGTGGCCACCTGAAGGTGGCCCCTACAGACGGCCCCTACTTCTGAATGCGAGGTTGCTCGGAGCCGGGCGGCACCCAGATTTTGATGCGGCCCTCCCACAGCGAGCGATTGTTTTCCTCGCAGGAGTATTCCATCAGCGAGTCGTTCGTCAGCGTGAAGGTGCGCTCGTTGGTCCACGGCGTCGCGTAGTACACCGGGTCGTTCACGGTGACCGTGTAGGCGATGTGCCCGGCGTCGGTCATCTTGAAGGTCTGGACCAGGTGCAGCTTGTCGCTGTGCGGGTCGCCGCGGGTGTCGAGCCGGGTGAAGCCGTTGAAGCCGACCGTATCCACGATCAGTGTGTCGCCCTCCCACCGGGCAATCGACTCGCCGAACCAGGTGGGGTTCGGGTCTTTCGAGTGCTCGGCCTTGAACGGCACCACGTGGAACCACGTGCTCTGCTCGAACAGGAAGGCGACGTACTTGTCGTTCTGCATGATCTGGAGCGGGTACGGCGAGTTCATCGACCGCATCAGGCCAAAGGGCATGCACATCCCGGTGTAGTCGCCGTTCTTCGCCGGATCGTAGGCAGAGATGTTCGCGCGGCCGGCCTCTGTGTAGGGCAGATCCCCTGGGCCCTTCTGGACGGCCGGATTGCGTGGGTTCGTGCGGCTCATGTCCGGCACGTAAGGATGGTCCCAGACGCCGCTGAAGTCGGGTTTTCCGGCCGCCGTGCGCGGGGCCGGGGCGGTGGGGGGCACATAGCCCTTGGAGGCGCCGCTCCGCGCTTCGCCGGGGATGCTGCCGCCGAGCGTATTCTGGGCGTCGGCCGCGGCGGCGGTGCAGAGCAGCCCGGCGGCCAGCGCCACGCCGGCAAGGCGCGGCGCCCGCCCGCGGGGCGGGCACGCAGATAGCCCCCGCCCGGAGAGCGGGCAACCAGATCGCGGCGTCGGGTGCGTCAACATGGGCAGTCCCATCCTCGGTCGGAGCGCATTATACCGTGCCGCGCTTGCCCGATCCGCGGATCCTGGCATAAGATAAGCGTTTGCGTGCGTTGGGCTTAGCGCCTCATATGAGGTGCCGCCGGCGCAGCGCCGTAGCCCATCATGTTCGACTCGCTCAGTTCCCGCATCCAGAACGCGTTCACCGCCCTTCGGGGCGAGGTGCGGCTGACCGAGTCGCAGGTCGAAGACGTCCTGCGCGAAATCCGTCTGGCCCTGCTCGAGGCCGACGTCAACTTCAACGTCGTCTAGGCCTTCATCGATCGCGTTCGCGACCGGGCCATGGACCAGGCCGTGCTGCGCAGTTTGTCGCCCGCGCAGCAGGTCGTGAAGATCGTACGCGACGAACTGCTGGCGCTCTTTGCCGGCACCGAAGGCGGCCTGACGAAGGACGCGCCCAAGCCGCGGGTCGTCCTGCTGCTCGGACTGCAGGGCGCGGGCAAGACCACCACGTCGGGCAAACTGGGGCGCTGGCTCAAGCGTCAGGGGCGTAACCCGGTGATGGTGTCCACCGACGTGCGGCGTCCCGCCGCGATCCAGCAGCTCGAGATCGTCGGCGGGCAGGCGGGCGTGAAGGTGTACGCGCCCGACACGATGGACCCCGTGGCCCGTGCGAAGGGTGCGCTCGCCGAGGCGAAAGCCAAGGGGCACGACACCGTGATCGTGGACACCGCCGGCCGGCTCCACATCGACGACGACCTGATGGTCGAGCTCCAGGCGATCAAGGACGCGGTGCAGCCCTCGGACCTGCTCTACGTTGCCGACTCGATGACCGGTCAGGATGCCATCAAGAGTGCCGGCGAGTTCAACCGCCGCGTCGGCGTCACCGGCGTTGTCCTGACCAAGCTCGATGGCGACGCGCGCGGCGGCGCGGCGTTGTCGGTGGTCTCGGTCGTCGGCGTCCCGATCGCCTTCACCGGCGGCGGCGAGGGAATCGACGATCTCGAGCTCTTCCACCCCGACCGCATCGTGTCGCGCATGCTCGGCATGGGCGACGTGCTGTCTCTCATCGAGAAGGCCGAGCAGGCCATCGACCACGATGAGGCCGAGGCGCTCGAAGAGAAGCTTCGCAAGAACCAGTTCACCCTCGACGATTTCCGCAAGCAGCTCAAGACCATCAAGCGCATGGGCCCGCTCGAGAGCGTGCTCGGCATGATTCCGGGCATGGGGCAGCTGAAACAGCTGGCCGAGAACAAGCCCGACGAAAAACAGCTCGGGCGTGTCGAGGCGATCATTTTGTCGATGACGGCGGCCGAGCGCCGCGACGACTCGCTCCTGAACGGCAGCCGGCGCAAGCGGATCGCGCGCGGCAGCGGCACCTCGGTCGAAGACGTGAACCGTCTGGTGAAGCAGTTCAACGAGATGAAGCGGGTGCTGCAGATGATGGGCGGCATGCAGGCCGTGCAGCAGGGTGGCAAGAAGGTCATGCCCACCGCGCAGCAGATGCAGCAGCTCCAGCAGATGCGCAAGGGCGGCGGGCTTCCGGGCGGCAAGAAGAAAAAGGGCGGCCCCTGGGGACTCATAAAAGCCCGCTAGCAAGCCGGCAGGTGGGCGGGTCGGCAGGTGGGTGGCAGGTAGGCAAGCAGGCAGGTAGGAAAGGACACGAAATGCTTTCGATTCGGATGCGGCGGATGGGGTCATCGAAGAAACCGTTCTTCCGCGTGGTGGTGCAGGAGGCGCGGTCGGCGCGCGACAGCAGCTTCGTCGAGAACCTGGGGACGTATCATCCCCGGGCGAAGCCGGCGCAGGTCGAGATCAACAAGGAGCGCCTGGCGCACTGGTTGAATCGCGGCGCGCGCCCGTCGGATTCGGTGCGCACGCTGATCGCGAAGCACCTGACGAAGGACCTGACACCGGCGCCGCCGGTCGTGGCCGCGCAGTGACGGACGACGCCGCAGGCAGCCCGATGCGGGCGGTGGTCGAGGTCGTGGCGCGGGCACTGGTCGATCGACCCGACGAGGTGCAGGTGAGCGAGTCATCGCGGCGCGGCATGACGGTGGTGGAACTGTCGACGGCGCCCGGCGACATGGGCAAGCTGATCGGACGCCAGGGCCGCACGGCGGCGGCGCTGCGCACGCTGGTGTCGCTGGCGGCGGAGCTGCAGGGCACACGCGCGCAGCTCGATATCCGCGACTGAGGCTGAGGTCGGCCGCCTGCGCGGCGCGGCGCCGGTCGTTCGATGGCGGATTGGGATTCGATGGTGCTCGTGGGTCGCGTGGGTCGCACGCACGGGATTCGCGGCCAGGTGGCCGTGACGCCCGACACGGATTTCGTGGCCGAGCGCTTCCGGCGCGGAGCGCAGGTCTGGATCCGGCACGCGGAGCAGACGACGGCGCTCACGATCGTTGAGGCGAAGCTCGAAGGCCGCCGCCCGGTGCTGGCCTTCGAAGGCTACGACAGCATCGAAGCGGCGGAAACGTTGGCGGGTGCCGAACTGCGGGTGCCGGAGTCGTCGTTGCAGCCGTTGCCGGAGGGCACCTACTACCTGCACCAGCTGGTCGGCTGCCGGGTCGAGACGGTGGACGGCGCGACGGTGGGAGACGTCACCCGGGTGGACGGTGGCGCCGCGGCCGCGGTGCTGATGGTGGCATCGGCGCACGGCGACGTGCTGGTACCGCTGGCGCAGGAAATTTGCGTTGGCATCGACGTGGGGGCGCGGCTGATTCGCGTCCGGATGCCGGAGGGGCTGCTCGAGCTGAACGAGACGAAGGCGCCTCGGAGCCGCCCCGCGAAGCCGCGCAAAGGAAAGAGTCGCCGCGCGGAGCGCGGCAAAGAGATACTGTGAAGTTCGATGTCGTCACGATCTTTCCCCGGATGATCGGCGCCGGGTTGACGGAAGGCGTGGTCGGGCGCGGGGTCGAGCGAGGGCTGGTGGACGTGCGGGTGCACGACCTTCGCGCGTTCACGACCGACCGGCATCGCACCGTGGACGACGTGCCGTATGGCGGCGGGCCCGGCATGGTGATGAAGGTCGAGCCGTTCGTCCGGGCGGTGCAGTCGATTCGGTCCGAGCGCGGAGAGCCGGCGGCGGTCGTGCTGCTCTCGCCGCAGGGGCGCCGGTTCGACCAGATGGAGGCGCGGCGGCTCGCCGGTCTGGGGCATGTGGTGCTCCTGTGCGGCCGCTACGAGGGGATCGACGAACGGGTGCGGGAGCTGGTTGCCACCGAGGAGTTGTCGATTGGCGACTTCGTCGTGAGCGGCGGCGAGCTGCCGGCGCTGCTCGTGATCGACGCGGTGAGCCGGCTGGTGCCGGGGGTCGTCGGCGACGGCGATTCGGTGGAGCAGGATTCGTTTTCGTTCGGGCTGCTGGATCACCCGCATTACACGCGGCCGGCGGACTTCGAAGGGCACCGGGTGCCCGATGTGCTGATGTCGGGGCACCACGGCGCGGTGCGCAAGTGGCGGCGGAAAGCGGCGCTTCGGCGCACGATCGACCGGCGCCCGGACTTGTGGGATGCGGCGGCGGTCGACGACGAGGATCTGAACCTCGCCGGCGAGGACGCCGACGGGGACTAATGCGCGACCGCGACCCGCGGGCGCGCAACGGTGAGTGAAGGAGAGAGAGCAATGAGCGCGATGGACATGGTGGAAAAGGCCCAGATGACCGAGCGGCCGGCGATGAAGTCGGGCGACACGGTCAAGGTGCACGTGAAGGTGCGGGAGGGCGACAAAGAGCGCATCCAGATCTTCGAAGGCATCATCATCGGGCTGCACCGCGGCGGCGTGCGCGCGTCGTTCACCGTGCGCAAGGTGTCGTTCGGCCAGGGCGTCGAGCGCATCTTCCCGCTGCACTCGCCGACGAT
>DATMDI010000455.1:0-3602 GCA_035557875.1 Vicinamibacterales bacterium | reverse complement strand
CAGTTCCTCGCAGATCTCGTGGAACAGGATGTCGCCGCCGCAGGCGCCGCCGGCGACGCCGACGAGCCGGCCCGGCTCGAGCTGACGCTCCCGCTCGATGCTCGCCTTGATCATCTCGCGCGCGGCAGCTTCGGCCGCCGGCGTGCGCGGAAAGCGGGGCGTCTTGCGCTCGGTGCTGTCCACCATGTGTCCGGTGAACAGCAGCACGCGATCCGGCGGCTGCGCCTTCGCAGAGGCGGACTCCTTGGAGGCTGGGGCGGCTGGCGCGGTCAGGTTGTCGATTTCGGCGAGCGAGGCCTCGACGAACTCGCTCCTGACGCCGAGCTTGCGGAAGATCTCGAGCTGTCCGCGCGCCGACGACGCGGCGAACTGCGAGGCATCGGCCAGCGCGTCGCGGTAGCGCGTCGCCACCGCGGCCGGCTTGCGCCCGGTGAGAAACGCGTGGTCGGCGCGACTGATCGCCGCCCACCTCATCTCTTCCTTGTCCTCGGGCTGCTGGTGGCTCAGGAAGGTTTCGCGCGCGGCAATCGACATCTCCACCGCATTGGCGAGCCGCTCGAACCGCGCGCGGCTCTGGCTCAACTCGCGCGCCGCCTCGTCGTCGGTTTCGAACGGCTCGCCCCAGACGTCCGGAACCGCCACGGCCAGACTGTTGCGGACTTGCATGAGGCTCAGGGCGTTCAGACCGGAATAGTAATGATTGAGGTCCTGCTCGAATCCTTCGCCGCACCGTTCGATCGAGTCCATCAGCTCGGGCGCGCGCAACGCCGCCTTCTGCGCCTCCACGCCCGCCAGGCCGGCCAGCTTCGCCAGCCATCGCGTCTTGGCGTTACGTCCCTGCAGCGCGAACGCCTCGGCCCGGTTGTACGACGACGCGTCCGGCGCATCGATCACGCGCTGGATCGCCTGGTTGGAGAGATCGAGGTCGCCGAGCTTCTGGTAGATCGTGCCGAGGCGCTGGTTCGTCTCGACGTCCTTGGGCAGCAGCTTGCGGAGCGACTCGAACGTGTCGCGGGCACCGGGCCACGCGCCCAGCCGGAACTGCGCCCGTCCCACGGTGCGCAGCCCTTCACTCGCCCACTCGAACCATGCCGCCTCGTGGGCCAGCAGGCGCAGATCGCCGTACTCCTTCTTGGACGCGGCGTAGTCCACCGCCTCGCGGAAATCCTGAGGCACCACGCGCAGCGCCGTCGGGCTCGGCTCCGGCAGGCTCGGCAGCATCTTGTAGACCGGGCTGTCGGCACCCGACGCCGTGCGGACGGTACCGAGCGTGGCGGTGATCGCGGCGGCGAGCTTCACCACCGACGCCTCCGGCTTCGCGGGGTCGTAGAGCAGGAAGCGATCGGTCTGCAGATCGAAGGGATAGTCGTCGACGGCGGCACGCATGAGCAGCGTGCCCCGAGGGCGGAGACCGTGACGGACGCCGAGCTCGTAGAAGACGTTGGCGTTGTGAATCGAGACGTCGGCAATCACGAGATCGGCCGTGACCAGCAGGCGGAACATGTCTTCGCGGATGTTGCCCGCCTGCGCGATGTTGGCCGTGGTCGCGCCTTCCAGACCCGCCGCCTTCAGCGCCGGCTGGATCAGGACCTCGTCAACAGTCTCGAAGTTGATGCCCTCCTTGACGTTGAAGGGGCGAACGATGAACGCGCGCGTCATGCCCGGAGGATACACGACGCGCGCGAAGGGCGGCCTCGATCAGCGCGACGGGGATGCCGCGGCCGCGGGCATCGCGAAGATGAAGCGCTGGCCGTCGCGGCTGACGTTCTTCCACTGCATCGGGTTGCCGGGCAGCGGACCGGGCAGGCTGAAGAGCATCCGCGGCGTCCCCGCCGTGAACGTGGGCGAGGTGGTGATGTCCACCGCCATCACCTCCCAGTTGCGGGTCATGAAATACAGCTCCTTGCCGTCCTCGCGCCACGCGATCATGCCCACCGAACCGTCCTTCGACACCCGAACCGCCTTACCCGTTGGCGGCGCATCGGGCTTGGCCGCATCGAAGGGCCGCACCCACACCTCGCCCCGCTCCACGTTGTCTTCGTTCGACAGGTAGGCCAGGAAACGGTTGTCGGGCGAGAATCGGCCCTGCCCCACGTCGTAGTCCTCGCGCAGCCAGTCGATTTCCTTGCGATCCTGCGGCCGCTTCGCGTCGCCGACCGGCACCAGCACGAGCACACCGGTGAAGAACGTCATGAACTTCCCGTCGGGCGACCAGTCGGTGAGCACCATGCCGGCGCCGGGCGTGTACTGGAAGAGCAGCTCCGCCTCGCCGGTGCCGTCGGCCTGCTTGCGATAGATGCCGGCGATGCCTTCACGCGTCGAGACGTAGGCCACCTGCCTCCCGTCCGGCGACCAGATCGGCGCGTTCTCCGGATGGACGTCGCTGGTGATCGCCGTGCCCTTGCCGCTGGCCAGATCGATCACCCAGATGTCCTGGTTGCCGGTCTGCGGATCGTTGCGCATGACCACGGCCCGGGCGCCGTCGGGCGACAGGTTCGGCTGCACGTAGAAACCGGGCTGCCCCACCTTGCTGAGGGCTGCCCCCTGCCGGTCGTAGACCGTGAGCTGACGCATCTGCGGCCGCGGCACGGCGATGACGAAGCGCTCGCCGTCGCGGCTGACGCTGGTGCTGTTTGGCGCCACGCCGGGCACGATCTCGGCCGCCGGCCGGAACAGCACGCGAGGCTTGCCGAACTGCGGCGTGCCGGCACCGACGTCCACCGCCATGATGCCGCGGTCGGCGGCAAGGTAGAAGAGCTCCTTCCCGTCACGGCGCCAGAAGGCCATGCCGATGCCCCCCTGATCCGAGATCTGCGTCGGCACGAGCGACGCCGCGGCGGCGGGCGCGGCCGCGGGATCGAACGGAACCACGTACACCTCGTTCCGCCCCGATGAATTCGAGACGAAGGACACGAACCGCGCGTCCGGCGACATGCGTGGTCCCTGCGCCTGGAACTTGCTGCGGAAGATCTCGATCGGCGTGCGTTCGCCGGCGGCGGCGATCGGCAGCGCGAACAGCGCGCCCCCGGTGAGGTCGGTCGAGAAGTAGACGAGATAGCGGCCGTCCTGCGACCAGTCGGTGAGCGTGAGGGGCGCGGAGTTCTTGAACAGCAGCTCTTCCTGCCCGCCGGCCGCCAGCGACTTCCGATACAGACCGAAGTAGCCGTCGCGCAGCGCCACGTACGCCACGGTGGTGCCGTCCGGCGACCAGGCCGGCGAGTTCGCCCCTTCCCGCGGCTTGCTCGACGTGACCTGCGTCGCCCGTGCCGTGGCAACCTCGATGACCCAGAGATCGTTGGTCTCTTTGTCGAGGTCGGGCCGGATGACCGCCATGCGCTTGGTGTCGGGCGAGAACACCGGCTGGGTGTAGAGATCGCGAAGGCCGACCGTCCCCACGGCCTGTCCTCTCCGGTCGAACAGCGTGAGCTGGCGGGCATTCGCTTCGAGGACCTGGGCGATGATGCGCGCCCGCTCGACCGGATCGCGCGGGAGGGGTTGCCCCTGGACGAGGGGCGGACCGAGCAGCACCGCAGCGCACACGACGGCCGAGATGGCGAGCGAAGGGCTCTTCATGACGACACTCCTCTCGAGAGCGGTTGCCC
>DATMDI010000454.1:0-2309 GCA_035557875.1 Vicinamibacterales bacterium | reverse complement strand
CAGCGCTGCCACGTCGACGGCACCGGCGGACGCGGCCGTGTGCAGCGGCCGCTGGCCGTGGCCGGCAGAGATGTTCGCTGGCACGCCGAGATCGAGCAGCAGCGTCACCATGCGTACGTCGTTCCGTCCAGCGGCGAGGTACATCGGATCCGGGACCCGCAGCAGGACTGGCTGTTCGCGGGCGAGGCGCGTGACCTCCTCCACATCGCCGCGCATCACCGCGGCAGAGAGGACTTCGGCCGGCTGCAGCGCAGGCACGACAGCACCGTGGCGGACCAGCAGGTCCACGAGATCCTGCCGCCCGTTGAGCATCGCATGCTTGATGACCGGCTCCTTCGAGTACCGGTTCACCGCATTCGCGTTCGCGCCATGTGCCAGCAGCCACGCCACCCGCGTCGGATGATCCGGCACGGCATTGCCCAGCAGGTAGTCGAGCCCGAGTTGCGCCGGGTCGCGCCACTTGCCGGTCTCACCGCGCCGCTCCGACTCGGCCCAGAGCAGCTCGAGCCAGAACGTGTCGTCGGGACCGAGCGAGGTGTTGTACAGCGCCTGGTTGTCGAACGGATCGACACCGCGGGCGAGCAGGAGCCGGGCGAGCCCCTCGGCCTGCGGATGCGCCGGTTGACTGTTTTCGCCACCGCCGATCGCGCCGGTCAGGACGGTGAAGGCATTGGCGCTGTCCGACCAGGAGGCGGTCGGCGAGGCACCGTGCTCCAGCAGCAGCCGGGCGATGTCGACGGCGTTGAGCGACACGGCGTCGAGCGGGAGCCGCGTGTACGCGAGGCGCAGCAGTGGCGTCCAGTTGTCCGGGCCGCCAGGCCGATCGGCCACTGATGGGTCTCGGGCCAGGAACGCGCGCACCGCCTCCAGATCACCGGCCGCGACGGCTGTGTGGATGCTGTCACGGGCAATCTCGGGATGTCGTGAGAGCAGCCTGGCCGCATGGACGCCGCGCGCCGGACGATCGGGCTCGTACGTGTTCCACTGCGCGCTGCCCGGCGCAGTCATGTAGCGGATGGCAGATTTCTCGAGAAACAGACGGACGCGATCGGCATGGCTCCGGGCGCGATCGTCGAGCTCTTGTTTCAGCGCCGCCCAACTCGGACGACCGAGCTCACGGGCGAGTGCCTGCTGCACCTCGCGCAGCGTCGGCGCCTTGTCGCCCGGGTAGAGCTGCCGGAACCGTGCGGCCGCCGCGGCGTCGCCGGCAACGATGTCCTTCAGCCAGCGCTTGGCTTGCTTGCGCAGTGACGCGACGGTGATGTGGGATGCGAGATCGCGAGGGACGTGGGACATGGAACCTTCCTTCCGCATGTGCCTGTTGTCCGCTTCCCAGGCCGGAAGAAGGTTGTGACGCGAACGGGTCGAACCGGAGTGGGTGGGAGAGTTCCCTTGCCGCGGACAGGAGGCGCCCCAACGCGCGCTGGCCGTGATTCTGCTGCAACGCCGCACTCGCGGTCAACAGATGTCATCTCGCCTCGGACGAGACATCCACCTCAGGGCTTCCTCGCCGTCCAGTGCGGACGTGGACCGGCGGACAAGGATTCCGGACCCTCAATCAACCGTCGAGCAAATCCGGCGTGTCGAGCAAAACATCCAGCGCCTCGGTCATGGCTTCAAGACCGCCGCGGGCGCACGATGGCCGTCGCGTCAACTCGGTCACCAAGGAGGGTCGTATGCGCGAATCAGAGCTCCGGTTCATTCGTGAGCAAGGCTTTTCGGATCCCGATCCCGACAGGCAGCTGTACGTGGCGCTCATGCTTCAACCGCGCCTCGTCGGCATTCTGGTCGTGCTCGGCATCGTGCTGCAGAGCGCCTGGCTGTTCCTCACGGTGTCGGCGATGCTGGCGTGGAGCGCGCTGGTTCCGGCACTCAATCCGTTCGATGCGATCTACAACTACGTGGTGGCGGACCGGCGTGGTCTCGAGCGTCTCGGCGTCGCGCCTGCACCTCGACGCTTCGCCGCGGGTCTGGCGGGCACGCACGCGCTGGTGATTGGTACTGCGATGCTCGCCGGTGCCACGCGGACGGCGTGGCTGGCCCAAGGACTGTTGATGGCCGCTGTGGCGGCCGTCGTCTTCGCGCGAGCCTGCGCCGGCTCACGTCTGTATTTCGTTCTGCGGCGGGCTCTCGTCACCCGGACGGTCGCCACGACGGCGCACCACGTCTCCTGAACGGTTGGCGGGCGCAGGATGTATCCGGGGCCTCCCGTGCATCCGGGAACTGGCGGGTGACACCCGCAGGCCGGGCCTCGCGAGGGCGCCGGGGTCGCGGGCCGATTGCCCGCCAAGGTATGATCGCGGGCCATT
>DATMDI010000453.1:0-20660 GCA_035557875.1 Vicinamibacterales bacterium | reverse complement strand
AGGCCGCGCGCGGCCTCGCGGCCCCAGCCGATGCGCGCGCCGACGCCGATTTTCTGCTCGCCGCCAAGGAACGCGATTTCACCGACGCGCTCGTGCGCGCCGCGGGGGTCGTCATCGATCCGCTCGCCGACGCCGAGACGGTGGTGCCGGGCGGGACGTTGAACGTGTCGGTGCGCACCTTCCTGGCCGATCCGGCCCTGGTGAGGATCGCCGGCGCATCGTTGCGGGCACCGGGGGGCTGGACGGTGGCTCCGCCTCCACCACCGCCGCCGTCATCGGGTCAGGCCGCGGGACAGGGCGGGCCACAGCGGCGGGAGACGCCGAGCGCCGAAACCCGCTACGTCGTGACCGTGCCCACCGGCGCGGCGCCCACCCAGCCGTACTTTCTGGTGCAGCCCCGCGCCGGAGACATGTATCAGTGGCCGGCGGGCGCTCCCCGCACGCTCCCGTTCGACCAGCCGCTGCTCACGGCCGAGGTGGTCCTGGAAATCGGCGGCGTCACCGTGTCGGTGTCGCGCCCCACGCAGTTCCGCACCGGAGATCGGGTGCGCGGCGAACTGCGCCGCAACGTCAACGTCGTGCCCGCGGTGTCGGTGGGCCTCGACTCGCGGCTGCTGATCGTGCCGAGCGGCAGCGCGCCGAATACGCAGCGGATCGTGGTGCGGACGACCAGCTACTCGGTCACGCCGATGCGGGGCTCCGTGCGGCTGCGGCTGCCGGCGGGCTGGACGGCGGAGCCGGCCGAGGTGCCGCTCTCGCTCGCCAGCGAAGGCGATGCCGACGCGGCCACCTTCCTCGTGAAAGCGCCGTCACAGCGGACGCCCGGCAGCTTCGACATCGTCGCCGAAGCCGTGGTCGGCGGCGCCACCTACAGCCGCGACGTGCAGACGATCGCCTATCCGCACATCCAGACCCACCGCGTCTATTCGCCGTCGGTGGCGCGTGTCCAGGTGTTCGACCTCGAGGTCGCCGCCGTGAAGGTGGGCTACATCATGGGCAGCGGCGACCAGGTACCCGAAGCGCTGCGCCGCATGGGGCTCGACGTCACCCTCATCGATCCCGACCTGCTCGCCACCGGCGACCTGTCGCGATTCGACACCATCGTCGTCGGCGTGCGCGCGTCGGAAGCCCGGCCGGACTTCGTGGCCAACCACGCCCGTCTCCGCGAATACATGGAACGGGGCGGTACGCTCATCGTGCAGTACCAGCAGACCGACTACGTCGCGCGCAACCTGCCGCCCTATCCGGTGAAGACCGAGGGCAACCCGCGTGTCACCGACGAAACCGCGGCGGTCACCATTCTCGTGCCGCGCCATCCGGTCTTTGCTTCGCCGAACGTCATCACGCCGGCCGACTTCGACGGCTGGGTGCAGGATCGCAACCTCTATTCGTTCGGTTCGTTTGACGGGCGTTACACCGCGCTGCTCGAGACGGCGGACCCTGGCGAGAAGCCGCAGCGCGGCGGCGAGGTCTACGCCGATGTCGGCAAGGGACGCTACGTTTACACGTCCTACGCGTGGTTTCGTCAGCTGCCCGCCGGCGTGCCCGGTGCGTATCGGATGTTCGCCAATCTTGTAAGCCTCTCGAAAGCGTTGCAGTAGCTGTTCGCCGCCCCGCCGCGCCGGATACGATAGCGCGATGCAGATTCGTCTCTGGCTCTCCATAACGGTCATGCTGGTAGCGGCCGCGTGCAGTTCAGGCAGCGGCGAAGAGCGCGCCGCGCCGGAGCCGCCGCCGACCGACCGCGACATTCATTCCTTCGCCCGCCCCTGGGAGGCGCGGGTCACCCACGTCGCCCTCGATCTGACGGCGGACTTCGCCTCGAAGACGCTGGCCGGCAAGGCGACGCTCAGCGTCGAGCGCACGCCGGCGGCGCACGAAGTCGTCCTCGACACGCGCGACCTCACGATCCAGAGCGCCACCGCCCACGACGGCCGCACGTTGAAGTTCAAGCTCGGGACGGCGGATCCGATTCTGGGACGGCCGCTCACCGTCGAACTGCCGCCGGACGTCGAGATAATCACGATCGCCTACCGCACGTCACCCGGCGCCGCCGCGCTGCAGTGGCTTGCGCCGTCGCAGACGGCCGGGAAGGTGCACCCCTATCTCTACTCGCAGGGCCAGGCGATCCTCACGCGCACCTGGATCCCCACGCAGGACAGCCCTGGCATCCGCCAGACCTACGCCGCACGGATCATCGTGCCGCGCGATCTGCGCGCCGTCATGAGCGCCGAGCAGCTCACCCCCGACGGCATCACGCTGGGTGAGGGGCGCGCGTTCGAGTTCAGGCTGAAGCAGGCGATTCCGCCGTACCTCATTGCGCTGGCCGTCGGCGATCTGCAGTTCCGGCAGATCGGCGGGCGCACCGGCGTGTACGCCGAGCCCTCGGTCGTCGAGGCGGCCGCGGACGAGTTCGCGGATCTGGAGAAGATGGTCATGGCGGCTGAATCGCTGCTCGGACCCTATCTCTGGGGGCGCTACGACGTGCTGGTGCTGCCGCCGTCGTTCCCCTTCGGCGGGATGGAGAATCCGCGGCTCACGTTCGCCACGCCCACGGTGCTGGCGGGCGACAGGTCGCTCGTGTCGCTGGTCGCTCACGAGCTCGCGCACTCGTGGAGCGGCAACCTGGTGACGAACGCCACGTGGAGCGACTTCTGGCTCAACGAAGGGTTCACCACCTACGTCGAGAACCGCATCATGGAGTTGGTGTACGGCAAGGAGCGCGCCGAGGTGTTCCGCGTGCTCGGGTGGCGCGATCTCGCGGTGGAGATCGAGCGCCTGGGCGGCATGCAGTCGAAGGACACGATCCTGCACGTGGACCTGAAAGGCCGCGATCCCGACGACGGAGCGACGCAGATTCCCTACGAGAAAGGCGCGGCGCTGCTGAGGGTGATCGAGCGGACGGTGGGCCGCGAGCGGTTCGACGCCTACCTGAAGGGCTACTTCGAGCGTCACGCCTTCATGCCGATCACCACCACCGCGTTTCTCGCCGACATTCGTACGCACCTCTTGACCGACGAGGCGCTCGAAGCCAAGGTGCGGCTCGAGGACTGGGTGTACAAGCCGGCGATTCCCGACAATGCGGCGGTGCCGCAAGCGGCGCAGCTCAAGGGCGCCGGCGAGCAGGCGCAGGCGTTCGCGCGCGGGGCCGGCGCGTCCTCGCTGCGCACCAAGGACTGGAGCACGCAGGAGTGGCAGTACTTTCTGGCCGAATTGCCACAGACGCTGTCGCGCGATCGTCTGGTGAGCCTCGACAAGGCCTTCGGCCTGACAGAGCGACGCAACTCGGAGGTGCTGTTCGACTGGCTGCGGATCGCGATCCGGCACCACTACGAGCCGGCCATGCCGGCGCTCGAGGAGTTCCTCCTGTCACAAGGCCGGCGCAAGTTCGTACGGCCGCTGTTCGAGGACCTGATGAAGACCGACTGGGGCAAGGCCGAGGCGAAGCGCATCTACGCCGAGGCGCGGCCGCTGTACCACTCGGTGACGGTGAATACGCTGGATGAGATCGTGAAGTAGAGCGTCGCGATCGTCCCCGGCGTTGACTTCGACTCGCCCGCACGGGCATCATCGCCGGGACCGACGCGCGCACCTGCACCGACATGCGCGGGCGGCTCGTCCAACGACTCCTCTCTCGTGACAGGGGCTACCGAAATGCGCTACATCACGACCGGCATCGCGGTGCTGGTTCTCTTTCTCGCTTCGGGCTCGTCCTCGTCGGCCGACGTCATCGGCATCGTCGATGCCAACGTGCTCCTCGCGGCCCCCGCCTCTGTTCAGGAAGGCGCGTTGGAGAGCGACGACGTTTTCCAGGTATTCGCCGAGATGCAGGACGTGTTCCTCACGAGCGACCTTCGGGTGAACGTGAACCAGCCGGGCGATTACGGCTGCGGGTGCGACCCCCTGCCGTTCCCGGTTCCGAAGATCAAGGCGGGCACCCAGGTGGACAGCTACCTCGTTCACGCCGATCCGGTCACGCGCGGCATCGGCTACTTCGGCATCCTCTTCTTCGACACCAGGATTCTCGGGGTGATCTTCGGCGGGACGCTGCTCGCCGAGTCGGACCCGATGTTGGGCGCGCCCGGGACCCTCTATCCCACGCTTCCCGACAACCGCGGCCTGGCCATTCAGAACACGATGGGCGACTTCATCTCGATCAGCCCGGACCGCCATGCCATCCTCGTGGACTTCATCACCCGGCGGAACTTCGATCAGATGCGCATCATCACCGCCGCGCAGGTCCCCGAGCCGGCCACGCTGTCGCTGGTCGGCGGCGGACTCGCGGCGGCTGTCATCCGACGCCGCCGTTCGCGCAAGGGCTGAGCAGTCACACACGGCGCCTGAAGGACCGGTGGGAACCGAACTTCCCGGCTCCCACCCACTTGGCCTGCCTACCTGCTACTTTCGACTGTTTTCGTACCACATCAGTGACCACGGGGCGCCGGCGTCGATGCACGCCAGGTCCATCTTGCGGTCGGCGTTGAGGTCGGCGGCGACGCAGCCGTTGGCGGCAATCGCCGCGTCGAGCACCATGCGCTCCCATTTCTGCCCGGCGGCATCGGCCTTGTAGAAAAAGACGCCGGGCTTGGCGCCACGCGCTGTGCCGGGCGCGCCCCGCGTGCCGCCCGAGACGATCTCCGACGTGCCATCCCCGTCGCTGTCGACCAGTACGAGAGAGTGCGAGTTGGTGATGATGTCGTCGATCGTGGTGCGGGTCCAGGCACTGCCCGCGTCGGTGTAGACCACCACCTGGTTGCCGTGGAACGGCTCGTTGGCGGCGAGGAACTTCTTGCCGTTGAGGCGTCCGACGACGATGTCGCTCGTCCCGCTGCGCGGCCACTCCTCGGCGTTGCCGGCCGTGATCAGCGAACGCGTCCACTTGCCGTCCTTGCCCAGGCCGTGGACGAACACGCCCATGTAGCCGGCCGTGATCACGTCGTCGCGCCCGTCACCGTCCCAGTCGGAGATGAGCAGGCCGTGGACCACGCCTTTGCTCTCCTCGCTGATGGTCTCGCGCTTCCACTCCGGCGGACGGTAGGCGTGCAGCGGCGTGACGGTGTGGTTGGTGTTCGCGAACCCGTCGGTGGACTCGGCGGTGATGATCGGCGCGCTCACGAGCAGCGTCTGGTTGCCGATGATCAGGAACCGCACGCGATGCGATGTCATCGCCAGCTCGTCGATCTGCCTGAGCGTCCACGGCTCGCGCGGATCCTTGCCGGCCTTGAGGATGCCGATCTTGCCGGAGTTCTGCCGGTTGGTGCTGAACTCGTAGGCGAGCGCCAACTCCGGAATCCCGTCGCGGTCCACGTCGGCCGCCGCGAGGTTCACCATGCGCGGCGCCTCGCGCGTGATCACGTGCGGCGTCCAATAGGGGTTCTCGTACCAAATCAGCTCCGGGTTCTGTGAGCCGAGGCCGATCAGGTCGACCTTGCCGTCCTTGTTCACGTCAGTGGCCACCACCTGGTAGCCGCCGCGCAGGCCGGTCGCCACGACGTGCGGGTAGAACGGAGCCGGCGGCCCGAGCGGCGGCGCGGCTGGCGCCTGAGGCGGCGCGGCCGGCGGCTGCTGCGCGAGCACCGAGAAGCTGAAGGCGAGCGCCGCGGCCACGGTGACGACGTAGGTTTGAACCCGCATTTGACCCCTCCGGTGGAATGACCCACGCAGATCCTACCCGGTCCAGCGATAGGATGGCCGTCATGGATCGCGCAAATCCGGATGCGCGGCTGGCGCAGCTGGCAGAACGCCTGCGAGGCGCGCGGCGGGTCTCGGTGTTGACCGGCGCGGGGGTGTCCGCAGCCAGCGGCGTCCCGACGTTCCGGGGAGCCGGCGGGCTGTGGCGTTCGTACCGCCCCGAGGATCTGGCGACGCCCGACGCGTTCGCGCGCGACCCGGTGCTGTTGTGGGAGTGGTACGGCTGGCGCCGCGAGACGATCGCCGGCTGCAAGCCCAACGCCGCCCACGACGTGCTCGCGCGCTGGTCGCAACGGGGCGACGCTACGACGATCGTCACGCAGAACGTGGACGACCTGCACGTCAAGGCCGGCACCGCGGGTCTGGTGCGTCTGCACGGCTCGATCTGGGAGTTGTCGTGCGCGGCCCGCTGCGCGAGCGGTGTCGCGCCGTGGCGCGACGAGCGGGTGCCGATGCCGCGGCTGCCGCGCTGCCCGCACTGCGCGGCGGCGGCACGCCCGGCCGTGGTCTGGTTCGGCGAGGCGCTCGACGACCGCGACCTCCGCGCGGCCCTCGATGCCACCGCCTGCGACGTCTTCCTGACCGTGGGCACGTCGTCCGCCGTGTATCCCGCGGCCGGGTTGGTGGATCAGGCGCGGCGCCGCGGTGCATTCACCGCCGAGATCAACGCGGAAGCCACGCCCGCCACGACGCTCGTGGATCTGGCGGTTCAGGGACCGGCCGAGCTCGTGCTACCTGACGTCGATCGCCTTCTCTAACGCCCGCGAGCCGGTGGCGGCTACAGGCCCGTGGCGCCCGTGCTGCCCATGCCCGCCTGGGCGCATTCGTCGGCGACGGTCAGATAGCGCCGCACGGCGTCGGTGCCGACCACATAGGGATGTGGGGAGCCGGGCGCGCGCGTGCGCAGCGCGCGAAGTGCCGGAATCTTGGTCTTGCTGCCGTCGAAGTTGGTGTGGTTCGAAAGCAGGACATCGGCGCGGGCGCGCGCGGCCAGATCGCGGAACCGCTGCGCCGAGGTGGAGTACTGCGTGAACCAGAACCGCGCCGGTCGATCCGGCGTGATGTAGTTGGCGGGCCCGCGCACCCAGTTGAACGCGGTGCCGCCCCAGTACGCCGCGACGTGGTGCCGGTCGCCGTCCTTCACGGGAATCAGCGACGAGAGGGTTCCGAGCGTATGTCCCGGTGTCACGTGCAAGGTCACGGTGGTGTCCCCGAGCGTGAGTTTCTGCCCGTCAGTCGCCACGATGTCGCGAGACGGCTTGGCGTAGGCGACGTTCGCCGCGTCCATCAGATCCCAGTCCGCCTTCGACATGACGATGCGCGCCCCGCGCTTCTGGAGGAACCCGGCGCCGCCGACGTGATCGCCATGGGCGTGGCTGATGACGACATACTTGATCTGGTTCGGGTCGAGCCCGAGCGCCGTAAGGCCGCCCACCACTTCGTCCTCGACCGAGTAATCGAAGATGGCGTCCATGAGGATGATCCCGGCCGAGGTCGTGATCGCCCACGCCGAATACTCCGTCTGCCCGACGAAGTAGAGATTGTCGAACACCCTCGCGGGCTCGGCGTGCCAGGTGGCACGTGGTGGAGCGCCCGATGCCGGCGCGGCCGCCGGCGGCGGCGCGGCGGCGCGGGCGGCCGGTGCCGGCGGGCGGACCAGATCGCACGTCGCGCCAATGAGTTCGAGGAAGTCGAGGCCGGCGGTGGCTCTGGCCTTGGCGATGTGCTCGTCGATGATGCCGATCGGGCTCTGAGTCTGCGCGGCACTCGCGCCCAGGCCCAGCGCCAGTACCAGAATGAACACGCGGGTCGACTTTGCGCTCAGCCTCATCGGAACTCCCTGTTGTGCGACGCCGCGCATGGTAGCACCGGTGAAACACGCGGACGGGCCATAACCCAAGCTGATGATTCCGCGTTGTACCGTGCAGAAGGGAGCCGAAAAGGCCGAGCTGTCGACGCTCTGGCGCCCGGTGGATTGACCGCGGCCGCGGGCCTGTGAGAATATATCTTCACCGTCAAGATACTTGGCGGTCGAACTAATCCGCGCTGTCTGGTCCGCGAAGCCACGAAGCCCCGCCGCACCATCCGCGCACGGTCTCCGAAAGCGTCAGCTTCGAAGTCCGGTTTGAAAGTGCCCATGTCGAAGACACCCGTCCGTACACCGCGCGAGCGGCTGCTCGTCGCGCTCGATGAAGCCATTCGCAAGCTCGGCGCGCAGGCCGTGCTCGTCAGCGAGCTGGTCGCCGCCCGGGTCGGATTGAACTGCACCGACCTCGAGTGTCTCGATCTGCTGCACCTGGCGGGGCCGACCACGGCCGGCCAGGTGTCGACGCACTCGGGTCTTACCACCGGCGCGACGACGGCGGTTATCGATCGGCTCGAACGTGCCGGTTTCGTCAAACGCCGCCGCGACTCGAACGACCGGCGGGTCGTCCTGGTCGAAGTGCTCGACGACTGCCTTCCCGAGGTCGCTCCGCTGTATCGCTCGTTGCAGGAGGATCTCGCGAAGGTCAACGGCCGCTACACGAACCGCGATCTCGCCGTCGTGGCGCGTTACATGACCGAAGCGCTCGAGGCGCTCGCACGCCACGTGGAATGGCTTCAGGCGCAGCCCGTGGCAACGGATCGGCGGGCCGGTTCGCCGGCACGGTCCGCGCGGCCCGTCACAAATGTGCGCCGCCGCCGTCTTCCCTATGAGGGTCAGGAACTGTCACGCCGGCCGGTGCGTAGGAAATGAGTAACCCCGCAGGAAAAACCATCGTGAGATCCCATCGCCGTCACTCTCGCCGTCTGTCCCGTACCAACCGCATCGTGTTCGTGCTGGCGCTTGCCGCATGTACGCTGACGTCGCGCAACGTCGTGGCGCAGGCCCCGGCGTCACCGCAGCCGGCAGCGGCGACGTTGCCTGCCGGGCCGTTGACGCTCGAGCAGGCGCTGGCCATCGCCGAGGCGCGCAGCGAAGCCGTGGCCATTGCCGAGGTCGCGCTCGTGCGCAACGCCGGCGATCAGGTGCGCGCGCGTTCGGCGCAGTTGCCGCAGCTCTCGGCCTCGGCCACCTACGACCGCTCACTGGCCAACGAATTCCAGGGCGTGTTCGACAACGTCGACTTGGGCGGGGGCGATGGCGGCGACAGCGGCAGCTTCGAAGACCTGCCGTTCGGCCGCGCCAATACGTGGCGGGCCTCGCTGTCGTTTTCGCAGAGTCTCTATTCGGGCGGGCGCATCCCCGCGCAGCGGCAGCTCGCGTCGATCGGGCGCACCAGCGCCGAGCAGGCCCTCATCGGCACGCGGGCACAGCTCCGGTTCGACGTCACCCAGGCCTACTACGACGCCCTGCTCACCGAACGTCTCGTGGCGATTGCCCGGGCCACGCTCGATCAGGCCGGTGCCACGCTGCAGCAGACGCAGGCCGGTTTCGACGCCGGCACGCAGCCGGAGTTCGAGGTGCTGCGCGCCCGCGTGTCGCGCGACAACCAGACGCCGGTGCTCATCCGTCAGCGCAGCAACCAGGAGGTGGCCATGCTGCGCCTCAAGCAGCTGCTGGAGCTGCCCGCGGACTACGCGCTCCAGCTCCCCGACGATCTCGGCAACACGCAGCTCCCCCCCGCGCCGGTCTTCGCGACGCGGGTCGTGGCAGTTGAGTCGGCGTTAGGTCCGACCCAGACGGCGGTGTCGTCGCTGCAGCTCGCGCCGCTTCCGGAGCGCAACGCCGTGGCCGAGGCGGCGACGGTGGTGAGCCTGCGGGAGGCCGCGCTCAAGGCGGTGGAAGCGGAGCGCATGCCGAGCGTGAGCTTCAACTCGACCTACAGCCGTATCGCCTATCCGAGCGGAGGATTTCCCACCTTCGACCGTGCGAACTGGTCGCTTGGGATCGCGATGAACGTGCCGATCCTCACCGGCGGACGGCAGAAGGGCGACGAAACCGTGGCGCGCGCCGACGTCACACAGGCGCAGCTGCAGCAAAAGCAGGTGCAGGAGCTGGCGGCGCTCGACACGCGTTCGGCGTGGGCGGAGCTCGTGGCCGCGCGTGCCGCGTGGGAATCGAGCGCCGGCACGGTGCAGCAGGCGAACCGGGCCTACGAGATCGCCGACGTGCGCTTCCGCAACGGCGTGTCCACGCAGCTCGAGCTGTCGGACTCCCGACTGCTGCTGCAGCAGGCCGAGGCCAACCGCGCGCTCGCCGCGCGCGACCTGCAGGTGGCCCGTGCCAGGGTCGCGCTGCTGCCCGAGCTGCCGCTCGGCGCCAGCCCGGCGGGCGCGGCACGGCCGGTCGTCGGGCAGAGCCCGCAGCCGGCGCCGACGCCGCAACAGCAGCAGCAGGGAAGGGGTCAGTTCACAAGCGCGGCCGCGCAGGGGCAGCCGCAGACGGGGACCAGGTAGTTATGACGCGTTACAGGGTAGCCATGGAAATCGGGGACATCACCGCGCGGCCGGCACGACCGGTCTGGCTCGCGCTCTCACTGACGGTGGCGCTTGCCGCGGCCGGGTGCACGACCGAAGCGGAGAAGGCGGCCACGCCGCCGCCTCCGGCCGCGGTACAGATCGGCCAGGAGAACGTCGTCTCGGTGACGCCCGGGACGATCGTCGTCGGCCCCATCCTCTCGGGTGAGCTCCGGGCGCAGCGCGAGGCGACCATTCGTGCCGAGCTCGGCGGCTCCATGCTCGAGGTGCGCGCGGAGGAAGGGCAGTCCGTGGCCCGCGGCGCGCTGCTGGGACGAATCGAAACCCGTACCCTCGACGACGCGCGGCAGTCGGCGACGTCGGCCGTGCGCAACGCCGAGAGCCAGCTCGCGGTGGCGCGCCGCGAGGTGGAGCGCACCGAACAGCTGGTCAAGGCGGGCGCGATCGCCGCACGGGATCTGGATCTGGCCCAGGCCAACGTGACGGCAGTCGAGGCGCAGCTGGCCGACGCCAAGGCCCGGCTGGCCAGCGCCCAGCGCCAGCTCGGCGATGCCGTGATTCACGCCCCGATCGGCGGCCTCATCGCGAAGAAGGCCGTCAACCTCGGCGACGTGGTCAGTCCCGGTACCGAGCTCTTCACCGTGATCGACCCGTCGTCGATGCGGCTCGAAGCCGCCGTGCCCTCCGAGAACCTGTCGCAGCTGAAGCAGGGCGCCACCGTCGAGTTCACGGTTCGGGGATACGATCAGACGTTCCGGGGCCGCATCGAGCGCGTCGCGGCGCAGGCGGATCCCACCACGCGCCAGGTACCGATTTTCGTGACGATTCCGAACGCGGGCGGACGTCTCGTGGCCGGACTGTTCGCCGAGGGCCGCGTCGTGGCCGAGTCGGCCACCGGGCTCACCGTGCCGGTGAACGCCGTGAACACGTCATCGCAGACACCCTGGGTGCTGCGCGTGAAGGACGGGAAGACCGAGCGGGTGGACGTCACCCTGGGGCTGCGCGATCCGCGCACGGAACGTGTGCTGGTCGCTTCCGGCCTCGGCGAGGGCGACACGCTGCTGCGGGGCGCGTCTCAAGGCATCACGCCGGGTACTGCTGTTCAGTTGAGTGGGCGCTGACCATGTATATCTCCGATACCGCCATCACCAAGCCGGTTCTCACCGTCGTCGCGATGCTGATGATCGTCGTCTTCGGCATCGTCGCGCTCACCCAGCTCGACACCGACGAGTACCCTGAAATCGACGCGCCCGTCGTGGTTATCGCGGTGCCCTATCCTGGCGCGTCGCCCGATATCGTCGAGCGCGAGGTCGTGGATCCGATCGAGGAGGCGATCTCGGGCATCAGCGGCATCGACCGGATGCGTTCGAGCTCGCTCGACAGCTTCGCGAACATCGTCGTGGAGTTCGACTTCTCCAAGGACCCGAAGCTCGCCACGCAGGAGATCCGCGACAAGATTTCGGCCATTCGCAACGACCTGCCGACCGAGATGGAGGAGCCGATCCTCACCCAGTTCGATCCGGCGGACCGGCCGATCGTCTCGCTGACGCTGTCCTCGCCGGGTCTCACCGGCGCGGAGCTCACCCGCATGGCCGACCCCGACATCACGCGGCGGCTGCGCGGCATCTCGGGCGTGGCCACCGTGAACCTGGTGGGTGCGATCGAGCGCGAACTGGTGGTCGAGATCCGTCCGCGCGACCTCGAAGCCACCGGCGTGAGCGTCGGGCAACTTGTGCAGGCGCTGCAGTCACAGAATCTGGCCTCGCCGGTGGGCCGGCTCGAGGGGGCGCTCGACGAGCGGACGATCCGCCTGAAGGGCCGGGTCGATTCGCCCTCGGACTTCAAGCAGTTGGTCGTGTCGCAGTCCGGTGGCCGCGTCGTGCGGCTGGGCGACCTGGCCGACGTCAAGGACGCCACCGAGGAGCCGCGCTCGTACGCCGCCTACAACGACGAAGAGGCGGTCGGGTTCGACATCCTCAAGTCCACCGGGTTCAGCACCACCGCCGTGGCCAACGACGTGCGGGCCAAAGTGGTGGAAATCCAGCGTGAGCTCCCGGCCGGCGTGACGCTGCGCGTGGCCCAGGACGGCGGCGAGCGCGTCGATGCGTCGGTGCGCGGCGTCGAGGAAGCGCTCATCGAAGGCGCGGTGCTCACCGTCGCCGTCGTGTTCCTCTTCCTCAACTCGTGGCGGTCCACGGTCATCACGGGTCTCGCGCTTCCAGTGTCGGTGCTGGCCTCCTTCGTCGCGGTGTGGGCCTTCGGGTTCACGCTCAACACGATGTCGCTGCTCGGCTTGTCGCTGGCCATCGGCATCCTGATCGACGACGCCATCGTCGTGCGCGAGAACATCGTCCGCCACGTCGAGATGGGCAAGGACCACCTGAAGGCCGCGCACGAGGGCACCCACGAGATCGGACTGGCGGTCACTGCCACCACGCTCTCGATCGTCGTGGTGTTCATTCCGATCGCGTTCCTCGGCGGCATGGCCGGGCAGTGGTTCAAGCCGTTCGGCCTCACCATCGCCTGCTCGGTGCTGGTGTCGCTCTTCGTGTCGTTCTCACTCGACCCGATGCTCTCGGCCTACTGGCCCGACCAGCACGGCCCGCTGCACACGCGCTGGTTCATGAGCCGCTGGCTCGGCTACTTCAACCTGTGGTTCGACCGGCAGGCCGAGCGCTACAAGAGCGTGATCGCGTGGGCGCTCGACCATCGCTATTCGATGATCACGCTGGCCGTGGCGTCCTTCATCGGGGCGCTGGCTTTGCCGGCGATGGGCATCATTCCCGCCGCGCTCGTGCCGATCCAGGACAACTCGATGTTCTCGATCGACCTCGACGTGCCGCCGGGCTCGAATCTCGAATACGCCAAGGCGAAGGCCCAGGAAGTGGCACGCATCGCCCGGAAGCGGCCGGAAGTGGCTTACACCTACATCGCGATGGGCCGCGAGGGCGACGTCGTCGACGAGGGTTCGGTGTTCGTGAAGCTGCTGCCGAAGGCCGAGCGGTCGCGCATCCAGGCCGACATCGAGGCCGACATCCGATCCGAGATCGTGAAGATCAGCGGCCTCATGTCGGCGATCGGCGGCGGGTGGAATCCCGGCGAGAAGGCGATCCAGATCCAGCTCAAGGGGCAGCAGGCTGGCGAGTTGACGCGTCTGGCGCAGCAGGTGGCCGCCGAAATGCGCCAGGTCCCCGGCGCCGTGGACGTAGACCTCTCGACCAAGGGGCAGAAGCCGGAGCTCGAGGTGCAGCTCGATCGCAGCCTCGCCGGTTCGCTTGGCATCACGGTCGGGCAGGTGGCGCAGGCCCTGCGGCCCGCGTTCGCCGGCATCGACGTCGGCGACTGGGTCGATCCCTCCGGCGAGACCCGCGACGTCACGATCCGCCTCGCGCCCGCGTCGCGCACCGTGGTGGCCGATCTGGAATCGATGCCGCTGGTCGTATCCGGCCCGGACGGGACGACCAAGACGATTCCGCTCGGCCAGGTGGCTCGCATCACCCCGGGCCTGGGGCCGGCGCGCATCGACCACCTCGATCGCGATCGCGTGATCAACGTCGAAGCCAACACCGAAGGCGCGGCCCTGTCCGAAGTCGTGAACGCCGCCACGGCGCGGATCGAGCAGAACGTGAAGTTCCCGGCCGGCTACGGCCTCAGCCAGGGCGGCCAGACGAAGGACCAGCAGGAAATCTTCACCCAGATGCTGCTCGCGATCGGCGTCGCGGTGATGCTGATGTACTTCGTGCTCGTGGTGCAGTTCGGGTCGTTCCTGGAGCCGTTCTCGATTCTGCTGTCGCTGCCGCTGTCGCTCATCGGCGTGATGCTGGCGCTTTACTTCACCAAGGTGCCGCTCGACATCATGAGCATGATCGGTGTGGTGCTGCTCGTCGGCATCGTGGCCAAGAACGCGATTCTGCTCATCGATTTCGCGAAGTGGTCGGAAGAGGCGGGCATGGAGCGCCGCGAGGCGCTCATCCTGGCCGGCCGCGTGCGCCTGCGCCCGATCCTGATGACGACGTTCGCGCTGGTCGCGGGCATGATTCCGGTGGCGCTGGGCAGCGGCGAGGGCGGCGACTTCCGGGCCCCGCTCGGCATCTCGGTGATCGGCGGCGTCATCACCTCGACGCTGCTGACGCTGCTGGTGATTCCGACCGTCTACGAGTCGTTGGCCGACACGCGCGACTGGATCATCGCGCGCTTCAAGGGCGAGAAGCGGCATCATAAGAAGGCTCACGAGCCCGGAGCGCCGCTGGTGGCGCCGGACCGTGCCCGCCTGACCGACGCATAAAGCGATCGTTCAAGGGCTTTCGGCCGTGAGCCGGGAGCCGGGAGCCCGTAGAACCGCGTATGCACAATCCGTTCGTTCCCGAGACCCTCGAGGGGTGGAGTCAGCTCCACCTCATGTACCGCGTGAAATGGGACGAGGTCCGTGCGCTCTCCGACACGGACCGCGCCCGCCTGGCCGACGAGGCCGTCGCCGCGATTTCCGCCGGCGATGGGCCCACCGCGTTCGCCCAGATACTCGGGCACAAGGCCGACCTGATGGTCACCTGCTTCCGGCGCAGCTTCGACGCGCTGGCAGCCGCGCAGCTCGCCTGGTCGCGCACCGGGCTGGCGCGCTACCTCGAACCGACGACGTCCTACGTGTCGATCGTCGAGCTCGGGATGTACGAGATGACCGCCAAGATTCACGAGCAGCTCGGTGCGAAGTTCAAGCCCGGGAGCGAGGAATTCGAGAAGGCGTTCGACGCCGAGATGGAGACGCAGCGCGGGCGCGTCCAGAGCCGGTTGTGGAACGAGGTGCCGCCGTTCCGCTACGTCTGCTTCTACCCGATGAACAAGCGCCGCGGCGAGGCGCTCAACTGGTACAGCGAGCCGTTCGAGCGCCGCGCGCAGATGATGCGCGAGCACGGCATGATCGGCCGGCACTACGCTGGCAAGGTGACGCAGATCATTTCGGGCTCGATCGGCTACGACGACTGGGAATGGGGCGTCGATCTCTACGCGCCGGATCCGGTGACCTTCAAGAAATTGATCTATGAGATGCGGTTCGACGAGGCGAGCGCAAAGTTCGCCGAGTTCGGGCCCTTCTACACCGGCGTCCACTTCTCTCCGTCCGAACTCGGGGCGCTGCTCGCCGGCCAGGTCCCGGCGCTGCTGTCGTAGGGGCCGGCTTTAGCCGGTCCAGGGCCGCCTGAAGGCGGCCCCCACGCCATCAGGATTGTGATCGCAACCGCAGATTCTGCAATCGGCGGTGTGCCTTCGGCGCGCCCGGTCTGCTCGCCGATGCACGTGACGGTACGGTAAACACCGGTCATCGCCGGGGCCTTGGAATTGCTTCCGACAGCCTTGGTCCCCGCTTCCCGGGGACGAGCCTGGAGCCCCCGATGACCCCTCAGGAAGCGTTCGTCACGCGCCTGCGCCGCCACCGTCAGCGCAACCGAATTTCGCTCGAAGAGATCGCGGCGGAGACCCGGGTCAAGAAGGAACTGTTCGAGGCGTTCGAAGCCAACGACCTGTCTGCGTGGCCCCGCGGCCTCTACGCCCGCGCCTGGGTGCGGACCTACGCCTGCGCCGTCGGCCTGGATCCCATCGACACCGTGGACGAGTTCTGCCGGCTGTTCCCGCAGGGCGACCGGCGCGGGCACGCGACGATGCACGACATCGCGTCCATCGTGGCGACGGCGGCCGAGTTCAAGGACGAATTTCCGCAGCCCGAGCGCCGCCGCCCGGCGGCCGGTGCGCCCATCGTCCCCGTGCCGCCGGAGTCGTGGCCGAGCGCCGTCGCGGGCGCGGCCCGCCAGGGGGCCCGGGCCGCCGGCGACCTGTTCTCGGGCTTCACCCGCCAGGTCAAGACCCGCCGCCGCCTCAAGCAAACGTAGAGGCGGATCGGCACACCCTCCCGACCCGACTTACAGATTCGCCGGACCTCGCTATAATCCGGCGCATGATGCGACGACTCCTCGCTTGTACCCTTCTCGCGACGCTGCTGGCCGTACCCGCGATCGCCGGTCAGCAGGCGCCCTCGCCGACACGGACGCCGGACGTCATCTTCGTCCCCACGCCGCAGGAAGTCGTGGATGCGATGCTCAAGCTGGCGAAGGTCACCAAGAACGACGTGATCTACGACCTCGGCTCGGGTGACGGACGCATCCCGATTACCGCCGCCAAGACCTACGGGGCGCGAGGCGTGGGCATCGACATCGATCCCCAGCGGATCCGCGAGGCGAACGAGAACCTGAAGATCGCCGGCGTGGGCGACCGGGTGAAGTTCCTGAACCAGGACCTGTTCACGACCGACATCAGCGAGGCCACCGTGGTGACCCTCTACCTGCTGCCGTCGCTCAACCTGCGGCTGATTCCCAAGCTCAATTCGCAGCTCAAGCCCGGCACGCGCATCGTGTCGCACTCCTTCGACATGGGCAGCGCCAAGCCGCTCGAGACGCTCAACGTCAACGGCCGCACGATCTACTTCTGGACCACCCCGATCCAGCCGTAACGGGCGCTCCCGCCAGCCGGGTTGATCCGCTCCTGGGCAGTCACATACAATTCCTGAGACTGATTCTCAATTTCGCGAATCGGTAATCACGGCTGAACCCATGCTGCAGGCTTTCATCATCACCCTCCGGGAAGGGCTCGAGGCGTTTCTCATCATCGCCATCAGCCTTGCGTATCTCCGCAAGAGCGGCCGCCCACAGCTCGTCCCGGCGGTGCACTGGGGCATCGCGGCCTCGGTGGTGTTGAGCGTCATCGCCGCAATCCTCTTCCAGCGCGCCTCGAACCAGGCGCTGTGGGAAGGGGTGCTGGCGCTCACCGCCGCGGTCCTGGTCGCCTCGCTCATCGTCCACATGTGGCGGCACGCCAAGACCATCAAGCGCGATATCGAGCATCGCCTGTCGGTGTCGGCGGCCCAGGTGGGCACTCGGGCTCTCGCCGGCGTGTTCCTCTTCACGCTCCTGATGATCACGCGCGAGGGGATGGAAACGGCGCTGCTGATGGGCACGCTGGTGGCGCAGGGGAGCGGCGCGGTCAACCTGATGCTCGGTGCCGCCGGTGGGGTCATGGCCGCGGCGGCGCTGGCGTGGCTGTGGTCGCGCTACGGGCACCGCGTGAACCTGGCGCTGTTCTTCCAGGTGACCGCCGTGTTCCTGGCCGTCTTCGTGGTGCAGCTTCTGATCTACGGCTTCCACGAGTTGACCGAGGCGAACCTCTTCCCGGGCAGCGAGGCGCTGCACTGGGCCACCGAGCCCTACGGCCCCGATGGCGTCTACGGCCAGTATCTGACCTACATGCTGGTGCTGCTGCCGATGGGATGGCTTGCCGTGTCGGCGATCATGGGCCGCAAGCCGGGAGGCACCGCCCAGCCCGCGACGCGGTAGGGCGTTAAGCGACGGTCGGTCTGAAGGCCGACCCCGACCCACCCGACCCACCCGACCTAGTCGATCGCATCGAACATCCGGCTGATCTTGAGAATCAGGCTGCGGTTGGTGCCCGTGGGCGGTACGAACCAGCGGTCGTCGAGGTCGTGCGAGTCGGTGTAGACCAGGAACACACCGGTGTTGGCCTGCTGCAGCCAGCCGAAGCGGAAGTTGCTGGTCCAGGCGTCGGCACGGTCGTTGTACTGGATCAGGCTCTGCACGAACACGCGCGGCGAGAACGAATACGAGACGCGGGTTCGCGCCAGGTTGGTGATGAAGCTGCCGGTCTCGAGGTCGATGTCGTTGCGCTCCCAGCTCATCTCGACGTTCAGCGTCTCGCCGACGCGCACCCGCAGCTGCGGGCTGTAGGCGACGCGGTTGCCGTTGAAGAAGCCGCCCTTGGTCACCTGCATGCGCCCGTAGACCGGCGCGCCCTGATTGCTCTGCAGCACGAGCTGCGCCTCGGCGTTCTCGTATTCGCCGGGGGGCACCGTGACGCCCGGGTAGATGTCGAAGGGGAGCACCACGCCCTCGCGCGTCACGTTCATCCCGGTGTGGAACTCCCAGGCGGTCTTCAGTTCCCAATGGCTGTCGATGTGCCAGTAGCCGGTCTCGAGGAAGCCCGACGGGTTCCAATACGCGCGATAGACCGAGTGTGGCCGGATCTCCTGAAACTTCGACAGGCTCGCGGGCCGCAGGCGCGAAAAGGCCAGCGCCTCGAACTTGCGGAAGCCGCCACGGCGGCTCAGAAAGCCGACCTCCGGGTTGAAGTTCCGCCCGGTCTCGGTGACCGCGACGTTGAGCGTGAGCGGCTGGGTCTCGTTCCGCGCGGCAAGCTGATACGCATGCTGGTCGCTCGACAGCCCGGGGGTGGCGGAGCGCGCCACGAACCCCGACACCAGCCCGGTGCGGCCGACGCCCCATCGCCCGTCGACCGCGAACGAGGCGTTATGGTCGTTCGAGGCGGCCTTGTCGCCGGTGGCATGGCGGCCTACGAAGACGGCGCCGAGGTTCGAGCGGTTGGCGAAATCGCGGCGCACGCGGGCCACCGTGAAGTTGTTCATCGGCGTGCTGCCGAGATCGTCGGTCTGCATGTTGAGCAGCCCGACGTTGACGGGACCCGTCTTTCCCGAGAGCCGGCCGCCGGCGATGATGGGAATCTCCACTCCGGTGTCGGAGATGCCGATGCGGCGGCTGAAGAAGACCTCGGCCTCACCCGATGCGCCCACGGCGAAGAGCCCCGCGTTTTCGAGGAAGAACGGCCGCTTCTCCGGAAAGAACAGGTTGAAGCGGTCGAGGTTGACCTGCTGCTCGTCGACCTCGACCTGCGCGAAGTCGGTGTTGACGGTGGCATCGAGGGTCAGGCTCGGCGTGAGACTGTACTTGGCGTCGAGCCCGACGTCCCCGAGCGCGGCGGTACTCGACGTCTGAACACCGCGCTCGCGGAGCTCGCCGAGCGCGTACGGAATCAGCTTGAGGTTACGCTGCGCCGGCAGATCGAGCCCTGCCAGCGTCCCCGCCTGCGACACCTTCAACAGATCGAATTGGAAGGGGAGCGGCGCCCAGTAGGCCGACTCTTTGCGCCGCCGAATGGTGCGCTGAAAGTTCATGCCCCATTCACGGCTGGCCCCGGGCTCGTAGCGGAGCGTCCTGAACGGGATCTCGAACTCGGCGGACCAGCCGTCTTCGGTCATCGCCGTCCGGACACGCCAGGCGCCATCCCAGTTCAGATTGAAGCCGCCGCCGGAGCCGCCCTGCTGGCGGCCTCCAGTGCCGCCGCCGCCCACCGAGAGGCCGCCTTCGCCGATGACCTGCCCGTCGTACTCGAGGGCGGCCGGGTTGGTGGCGAACACGAAGCCGTTCTGCCGGTCCTTGTAGGTGTCGAGGAGGATGCGGAAGCTGTCGACGTCGTCGAGCGGGGAGTCGCGCCGCGAGTCGGAGAGCGTCAGCCCCTCGGCGCTGCGGTCGTACAGGGTGACCCCGAAATACAGCGCATCCTCGGTGTAGGCGATCCGGACTTCGGTGCGCTCAGAGGCCGGCTGGCCGGCTTCCGGGGCCGTCTGCCAGAAGTCGGTGAGGGGCGGCACCATTTCCCAGGCCGGGTCGTCGGCCACCCGGCCGTCGAGGCTGGGCGCCATTGTCACCTTGAGGGCGCGCGCCGAGGGTGCGTCGAGAGTCGCGGGCGTCTGCCCGAAGAGAAGACCGCCGCTGGCGAAAGTCAGACAAATAGCGGAGAGTGCCGTCCCACGGCCCCAGGAATACAGCATCGGTTACAATTCGCCTCTTTATCGGTCGGATGAGGCCGGCCGAAGGCAGTTCACTCGGGCGCTCTTCGGAGGTGCCCTGAACCGGCATTCACGGTCCGCGGCTGATTTCGGGACGGCGTGACTGTCACACGGTTAGACAGGACCCATGATCAACGTCGCTGCCATCCGTATGAAGCAGTTCGGGGTGCAATTCTATCAGGCGTCTCTCACCGCCGGCGACATCGACAAGCTTGTGCGCTTCGAGGTGCTGAACTACGGCCAGTCCGGGCAACCGCCCGTGCGCGGAGGCAAGAAAAAGACGCCGTCGAAGGTGAACTGGGACCTGCTCGAACGCCGGATCGCGTCGAGCGAGAAGGCGTACCAGCGCCACATCATCCGCAAGAAGATCGACGAGCTGGTGCAGTACTACGAGCAGTGCCGCCAGGCGCGCGACCTGCCGTCGATCCCCGGCGCCGTCATCATCTCGTGCGACGAGAAGCTGACGTTCGAAGCTGCCGAAGCGGGCTCGTCGGTGGGCCGGCTGAAGGTGCCGGAGCGCGAAGGAATCCTGCGCGCCATCGACGGCCAGCACCGTCTGCTCGCGCTGCACGCCGATCTCGAGAACATCCAGGGCGACGAGTTCACCGTGCCGGCGATCATTTTCGACCGCCTGCCCGAGGACCACATCGTCCAGATGTTCGTGACGATCAACGCGAAGCACACGCGTCTGAACGCGTCGCACCTCGCGAGCCTGTCGGGCCGGCAGCTCTATCGCGACGAAGCGCTGGCGGCGGCGCACGACGTCGTGCGCGCACTCAGCGAGCGTGAGGACTCGCCACTCAACGGCGAGATCAAGCTGCTCGGCGTCGGGCGCGGCCGTGTGGCGCAGGCGCCGCTCGCGCAGGAG